>JBPCTP010000535.1:0-8555 GCA_051011615.1 Microthrixaceae bacterium
CGACGATCCCCCAGTCCAGGGCGGCTGCGGCGGCACCTGTGGCCCCGGACCCGCACGCCTCGGTCACACCCGCTCCTCGTTCCCACACTGCGAGATCGAGCGAGTGCGGGCCACTGGCGGCAATGAAGCTGACGTTGATGCCCTCGGGGTAGCCAGATTCCAGTGCCGGCCCGTCCACTTCCAGCTCAACCGCTGCGGGATCATCCACCAGCAGCACCAGATGCGGATTGCCGACGTCGACGGTGGCCATACGGGCTGCCGGGTACGCCAGCGAGGCAGGCGTGGCCTGCGGTCCTGCACCAACCTTGCCCATGTCGACGTCCTGCCAGAGATCGGTGTGGATGTCCCCGCCGGTGACCACGAGTGTCCTCAATCCGCCCGCGGTTTCGATTCGCAACGCATGGCCAACCTCTGGCTGCGTGCCCTCGGGGTACCGCGCTCGCAGCATCGCCTGGCCCAGGCAGCGGATCCCGTTGCCCGATATCTCGGCTGCGGAGCCGTCCGAATTGAGCAGGACCATCTGCGCGTCGTTGGCCGGGTCGTCAGGGTCGAGACCGAAGATGAGTCCGTCAGCACCTATGCCCCGCCGCCGGTCGCACAGTCGAACGGCGAGATCGCGATCCGGATACAGGCCCGCATTGTCCGCCGCCATGGCGACGAGGAAGTCGTTGCCGAGGCCGTGGTATTTCGAGAGCTCGGTCACGGCACCTCCTCGGGCTGTGGTGTTTCCGCTCCAACGGTAACCACAGACCCGGTCTGCTCCGTGGTCGATTTCCGCCACAGGGTGTCGATCTCCTGCGCAGCTGCCACGATCTCGTCGCCGTTGCGCGGACTGTCGGCCCAACGGATTCGTTTGTCGCGCCTGAACCATCTGATCTGCCGCACCGCGAAGCGCCTAGTGCGCATGCGCGCCTCTGCCAATGCCTCTTCCATTGACAGCTCGCCGCGTATGTGGCCCAACAGTTCGCGGTAGCCGAGTGCCTGCGCCGCTGTACGCGACAGCTCGGGGCCGAGCGAATGCAGGTACTGCACCTCTGAGAGGAGACCCTGGTCCAGCTGGAACTCGTAGCGCTGGGAGATCCGATCCGCCAGGTCCGAGCGGGGCGGCGTGAGCCCACAGAGCACGAACGGGGTGGTCTCGTATTCCTCCAGTGCCTTGCCGAATTCCGAGAAAGGACGACCGGAACCGATGGTCACGGTGAGCGCCCGCAGCATGCGCCGGCGGTTCCCCGGAATGCGTTCGAGAGCCCGTGGGTCGAGTTCAGCCAGCCGCTCGGTGAGCTGTGCTGTCGAGAGCTGCTCCAGGTCGGCAGATATATCCGGATATCGCGGAGGGGGCGAGAAACCGTCGACTATTCCGCGGACGTACAGCCCGGTACCTCCGACCAGCAGGGCATGTGCACCCCGGGAGTCGATCTCCTCGATCACCGGCGTCGCCGCTGAGAGGAAGCGCCCCAGGTTGTGCTCCTCGCTGGGTTCGACCAGGTCAATGAGGTGATGGCGAACCCGGGCCTGGTCGCTCGCAGTCGGCTTCGCAGTGCCAATGTCCATGTGTCTATAAACCTGCATCGAGTCGCAACTGACGATCTCGGTGTGCTTCCCCGCTTGGTTTCGTGCGACCGCCAGCTCCATTGCGACAGCACTCTTCGAGCTCGCCGTGGGCCCGACGAGCGCCAGGTGTCGACCCGGGGTGCGAAGCGACGTCACGCGCGTCCGGCCGCCTGGGCGCCGGCTGTGCCGGTGAGTTGTTGGCCAAGCACCCACCAGTCGAGGCGGCGCGGGTCGGGGCGTACGCCGTAGCGCTCCATTAGCACCGGTACCAGCATGGGTCCGAGGTGTGAGGCGACCGCCGCCGCTGCAAACGCAAGATCGCGATGGGGATCGGCCACCGCAGCCCGCTGCCAGTCAGCGAATCCGATGGCTTGTGCGCCCGCGCAGCGAAGAGTTGCGGGAGAGGCCGATCCGTGCGTGATCACCAGCATCGAATCCGGGAACTCGCCCAGATCCTGAGCTCCCTGTGCTAGCACCTCCAACAGCCTTGAGCGCTCCATGTGTGCGTATGCGGGGTCCAGCTCCGGCGGTGACGGTTGGGCTGCAACCGCGGACGCCCGCTCGAGAAGTTGTGCCAACGACATCGGCTCGGCCGCTGCCGGGGTCGGGTCCACGGAGTGAAGGGCGCGAAGCGCGTCGGCCAGCAGTTCGACGCTCAGTTGTGGGTCCATCAGGTAGTCGCCGCTGTCGGCGGCAACCGGGTCGGTGGCGAGGACCTGTTGTTCGTCGATTCCCGCGGCACGGAGCAGTGAGCGAACCGACTCGGGAAGTGGGTTCACGCGGAGGCCACGGCGATGCGGGTGCGATGGGTCGGTTCCGCGACCACCTCGTGGAACCGGGCCAGCATGTGAGTGGTGGACGCCTCGGTGATCTCGACGGTGACGTAGCTGCCGGCACGGATCGCAGCGGTTGGTTCGAAGTGGACGAGCCGATTGTGCCGGGTGCGTCCGCTGAGTCGGGCCGGGTTCCTTCGGGACGGTCCCTCGACGAGCACCTCTTCATGGCTGCCGACCCGCCCCTCGTTGCCGAGCCTGCTGCTGCGTTCCACGACCGAACGCAGGCGGGCCATGCGTTCCACCGCCACGTCGTGGGGCACAAGTGGTGCATCGGACTCGGCAGCCTCGGTGCCAGGCCTGGGGGAGAACACGAACGTGTATGCATTGTCGAAGCGAGCAGTGGCAGCCACCTCGAGAGTGTGTTCGAAATCGGCCTCGGTCTCGCCCGGGAAGCCGACGATGATGTCTGTTGTGACTGCGAGATCGGCGATCCCGGCTCGTGCGGCGGACAGCTTCTCCAGGTAGCGCTCGGCGGTGTAACCGCGATGCATGGCGGCGAGCACCTCGTCGCTGCCCGACTGCAGCGGCAGGTGGAGGTGTTCACACACTGCATCGGTGTCGGCCATGGCAGCGATCGTCTCCGGGCGGAGATCCTTGGGGTGCGGACTCGTGTACCGCACACGTCGAATGCCTTCCACCTGGCCGACCGCTCGGAGCAGATCGGCGAACAGTGGTGTTGCGCGACGTTTGCCGTCAGCCCATGTGGCTCCGGCCTCGGCCACGGCATCGCGGGCTGCGGCTTCGCCTCGCAGCGAGAGCGTGATGTCGCGTCCGTAGGAGTTCACGTTCTGGCCGAGCAGCGTCACTTCGGTGACTCCGTCGGAAGCAGCGCGGGTGATCTCGTCGAGGACGTCGCCGAAATGGCGGGAGATCTCGGGGCCACGGACGGCCGGCACGATGCAGAAGGCACAGCTGTTGTCGCAGCCGACCTGGATCGTCACCCAGGCTGCCCACGGGTCCTCGCGCACCACTGGCAGGGCCGAAGGGAAGGCGTCGCGATCCTCGGCGACTGTGGACTCGAGTCCTTCCACGACCGGGCGACCCGTGTCCTGGTGCTCATCGAGCAACTCGACCGCGCGGCCGACGTTGTGCGTGCCGAACACCACATCCACATGTGGAGCGGTCTCGACCATGGATTCGCGGTCCTTTTGGGCCAGACATCCGCCGACCATGATTTCGAGGCCCGGGTTGGCATCCTTGACCGACTTGAGGTGCCCGAGGGTGCCGTAGAGCTTCGTGTCGGCGCCCTCGCGGATGCAGCAGGTGTTGAGCACCACCACATCCGCGTCGTCTTCCGATTTGGCGCGTTCGTATCCGTCGGCCTCGAATAGCCCGGCGATGCGCTCTGAATCGTGCTCGTTCATCTGGCACCCGAAAGTGCGAACGAGATACCGCTTGGTCACGAGGCCAATCGTAGGGCTCACAGGGCTCGGCTCGTAAGCCGGCACGTAGCCCCGGACTCCACCGTTCTGACAGGGATCGCGCACCGGATAGGTACGAGATCCCTGTCAGAACGAGAGTTACTCCAGAGTGATCGGCTGGTCGTCGGGGTCGACGACCTCTCCGGTCTCGGGGTCGACCTCCGGCGGAGCTTCGTCGCCGTCGTCGACGATACCGACCTCCTTGAGGATGCGATCCTGCACCTCGACCATGATCTCCATGTGCTCGGCGATGAACGCCTTCGAGTTTTCACGGCCCTGGCCGAGCTGTTCGCCCTCGTAGGTGTACCAGGCGCCGGACTTCTTGATGATGTCGAGCTCCACTCCGAGGTCCAGCAGTGAACCCTCGCGGGAAATGCCCTTGCCGTACATGATGTCGAACTCAGCCTGACGGAAGGGAGCGGAGACCTTGTTCTTCGCGACCTTCACACGGGTGCGGTTGCCGACCACTTCGACACCATCCTTGATGGCCTCGATACGGCGGATGTCGAGACGAACCGAGCTGTAGAACTTCAGCGCACGTCCACCTGGGGTCGTTTCTGGAGAACCAAACATGACGCCGATCTTCTCGCGCAACTGGTTGATGAAGATGCAGATGGTCTTGGTCTTGTTGAGGCTGCCGGTGAGCTTGCGCAATGCCTGGGACATGAGGCGTGCCTGCAGACCGACGTGGCTGTCTCCCATCTCACCCTCGATCTCGGCACGGGGTGTGAGCGCTGCCACGGAGTCGATCACGACGACATCGAGCGCCCCCGAGCGCACGAGCATGTCGCAGATTTCGAGTGCCTGTTCGCCGGTGTCGGGCTGGGAGATGAGCAGCTCGTCGACGTCCACGCCGATTGCGGATGCATAGACGGGATCCATGGCGTGCTCTGCGTCGATGTAGGCACAGGTGCCGCCGTTGCGCTGGGCCTAGGCAACCACGTGCATAGCCAGCGTGGACTTACCGGAGGACTCCGGACCGTAGATCTCGGTGACACGACCACGGGGCAGGCCGCCGATCCCGAGCGCCACGTCGAGTGCCAGTGCGCCGGTGGACACGGACTCGATCGACATCGTGCCCTTGTCGCTCATCTTCATGACCGAGCCCTTGCCGAACTGCTTCTCGATCTGGCCGAGCGCCATGTCGAGGGCCTTGGCCGAATCGCTTGAGGAGTTGTTCTCGGATGTTTTCGAGTCGCTGGCCATGGTGATGGTTCCTTCCGGATGGGTGTGCCCCGGGGGGTCGTGATGAGTGGTTGAGAACCTACGGAAGGGCTGTGACATCCCCCCGGGTGACCCCGACTGTGCGGCGTCGATGACATGACTGTAGTTACGAACGGGTGTTCGACTCAAGCATTTCGGGCCGGTATCTGCTCGTGACCAGCGGGAGGCGGCGGGCGACGGGGCGTCGGCCTGACAGGATGACCCTGTGGCGGCGATCTCTCTGGATCAGGCGCGAAGGGTCGCACTGGGGGCACAGGGCTTCCGCGACCCCCGTCCCGGCGGGCGGGTCGATCGACGCCACCTTCGCAGGATCGTGGATCAGATGGGTCTCATCCAGATCGACTCGGTCAACGTCGTGGCCCGCAGCCAGGAACTCGTGCTCTTCTCCCGTCTGGGCCCACATCCACGAACGTTGATCACCGACGCCACCGCGGCCGAAGAGCTCTTCGAGTACTGGGTGCACGAGGCATCGCACGTGCCTGTGGAGCTGCATCCATACCTGCGCTGGCACATGGTCCGCCCAGAGCGATGGAAGGGACTGCTCGATTTCGCCCGGGAGCAGCGTGAGTTCGTCGACGCGGTTCTGGGCCGAATCGAGACCGACGGACCGATCGCCGCCGGCGACCTGAACGAACGGGTTGGCAAGAAGGGGGCGTGGTGGGACTGGGACCGCGGGAAGCTGGCACTCGAGTACCTGTTCCAGACCGGACAGGTGGCGGCCACCCGGCGGGAACGGGACTTCGCCCGCCTCTATGACCTGACCGAGAGGTTGCTCCCGGCCGAGGTGCTCGCACACCCGACCCCCGACGAGGCGGATCAACGCAAGGAGCTGCTGCTACGCGCCGCGAGGCACTGCGGCGTCGCCACCTTCGAGGACCTCACCGACTACCACCGGCAACGCAACCCGCCGTGTCGACCCCTGGTCGCGGAGCTGGTCGAGGACGGCCAGCTGATCGAGACCTCCGTTCACGGGTGGTCCAAGCCTGCCTACCTGCACCCGGACACGGTTCGTCCCCGCCGGATCGGCGCGCGGGCGCTGCTCAGCCCCTTCGATCCCGTGGTGTGGAACCGCGACCGCGCCGAGCGCCTGTTCGGCTTCCGGTACCGCATCGAGATATACGTGCCGAAGGCGAAGAGACTCCACGGCTACTACGTGATGCCGTTCCTGCTGGGTGACCGGCTCGTGGCGAGGGTGGACCTGAAGTCTGACCGTGCGGCCGGAACGCTCAGGGTGCTGGGCGCATTCGGTGAATCGGACATCGACCCCACCGAGGTCGCACACGAACTTGCCACGGAACTGGCCGAGATGGCGACCTGGTTGGGACTCGACGCCGGCACAGCCGTGGAGGACAACGGAGATCTGGCGCCAGCGCTCAGGGATCACATCAGTGGAGGCCCGGGCCCGGAATGATGCCGTCGCCCGTCGGGAACGTCGCCAGCACCTCGTGCACCGCACCCGCCGAGTCGACTGTCGAGGAGACCAGTTCGATCTGCCCAACTGGCCACTCGGCGGGACCTTCGGGCAAATCGATCGACCCGTGTGCGAGCAGGTTCCGCACCCCGTACGGCGAGACGCCACGGCGAAGCCGAGCGACAGTGACGTGACCGCGAAACGGTCGGTGTTCCACCTGCTCACCCAGCGACGCTGTCGCAGCCTGAACCGCCTCCGCGAGCGTTTCCACTCCGGCGACGTCGAACGCCAAGACCCGTCCCAACACGGTCGGCCTTGGCTGCACCTCGGCTGAGCAGGCCGGCAAGGTCGCCGGCGACAGCCGGTTGCGCACCTCCGTCGGGTCCGCGTCACCCACGAACCGCAACGTGGCATGCCATTGCCCGACCGGGGTCAGACGCACACCTGCGGGAGGGTCGACCGCCAGCGGGTGCACCGCTGTGGAGATTGCGGAAAGGACTTCCGAAGGCGGACGCAGGGCGACGAAGAGCCGGGTCACCCGGCTTCGAGCAGCATCCGGCGCAGTAGGCCGAGAACGGTGATGACCGTGAACTCGCGGACCTGAGCACGGCGGCCGGGTAGGCGGACCTCCATGGTCTGTGCCACTCCCCCGTTGTCGGGATCTCCTATCGCAACCGCCAGGCACACGGTGCCCGGCTTGCGTCCCTCGGACTCATCCGGGCCTGCGACTCCCGTGGCTGCGACAGCAACATCAGCGCCCATTTCGCGCAATGCACCGAGCGCCATCGCCCGTGCCGCTTCCTCGGTGATCACCGGACCCTCGGGCACGCCGAGCTGCGACTGCTTGACCTGCGGTGTGTAGGCCACGATGCCGCCCAGGAACACGTCGCTCGCCCCGGGCACGTCACATATGCGCGACCCGACCATTCCCCCGGTGAGAGATTCCGCGGTGGCGAGAGTGAGGCCGCGCTCCCGGAGCATGTCGAGCACGACGGACTCCATGGTGTCGCCGTCGACACCGAACACGAGAGGCCCCAACAGGTCCCGCAGGCGGGTCTCCTCCTCTGCAAGCACGGCGTCCGCCTCGGCCTGGGTGTCGCACTTGGCGGTGATGCGCACCTTCAGGCCCTCCGCCCCGGAAGCCAGGAACGCGATCGTCGGATTGCCGGTGGCGTCGAGTTCGTAGATGCGCTCCGCCAAAAGCTCGGCCAGGCCGGACTCCGACTCACCCCAGGTGCGAAGCGTGCGCGACCGGATCACCGACTCGATGCCGGCGCGGTGCTGGAGATCGACCAGCACGGTTCCGAGCATCATTTCCTTCATCTCCCACGGCACCCCGGGCACCGCATAGATGACCTTCTCGACTTTCTCGTTGCCCGCGAGCTCGACTTTCTCGTTGCCCGCAGGCTCGACTCTGTCGGTACCCGCAGGCCACTGGAGCGGACACTGGAGCCCAGGCGCGGTTCCCGGTTGCTCGGCAATGAACGTGGCACCAACCGGCTTGCGGGCCTGGAGCAGGTTGTTGTCGGGCATCCTGCGCGAGCGGCCGTAGAACATGGAGAGGATCTTCTCCTCCATCTCCTCGTCGGTCTCGAGCTCGGCGCCCATCACCTCGGCGATGGCACTGCGGGTGAGGTCGTCCTGGGTCGGGCCGAGGCCCCCGCAGCAGATCACTGCATCGCTGCGATCCAGTGCGAGGGAGAGCACCTCGACGATACGGGCCTGGTTGTCGCCGACCTTGGTCTGGAAGTACGAATCGAGGCCCACGAGAGCCAGCTCCTCGCCGATCCACGACGAGTTCGTGTCCTGGATCTGGCCCAGCAACAACTCTGTTCCTATCGCCACCACCTCGACTCGCATGCCAGCGAACCTAGCCGTTGACCGAGGTCGTCTCGGTGGGCTGCGGAGATGCCTCGGCCTTGTCGGAGCGAGCCAGGAAACGCCATCGCGCCGCCTGTGCATCCCAGGCATAGACCACGGCGGTGCCGGCGATCAGGTCGTGCAGGGCCCGCCGCTCTCGACCGAACAGGATCGGCAGGAATCCGATGCCCAACGTGAGGAAACTGAGTGGCAGCGCCACAGTCCGAACGACGGCGCTGCGCGCCCCTATGG
>JBPCTP010000536.1:0-3913 GCA_051011615.1 Microthrixaceae bacterium
GGCGTGTGTTGCACCGGATCGAGAACCTGGACCGCCCGAGCATCGCCACGTTGTTCGGCAACTGCCTCGGCGGTGGTCTCGAGTTGCCGCTGGCATGCACGTTCCGGCTCGCGTCCGACGAGGGAGCGAAGATCGGGCTTCCCGAGATGGACCTCGGCTCGGTGCCGGCCTGGGGTGGCACGGCACGCCTCACCCGTGCAGTCGGGCGCGCCAACGCTCTCGATGTGATCCTCCGTGTGCGCAAGCTGACCGGCTCCGAGGCGCTCGACATGGGTCTGGTCCAGCAGGTTCACCAGCTGGGCGAGCTCAAGGCACGGGCACACGAGTTCGCGCTCGAGTTGGCACAGAACCCGCCCATTGCAATGGCCGAGGTGCTGCGATGCGTGGTCGTCCACGGCGACTCTCCGCTCGAGGAAGCCTTCGATGCCGAGTGGGCGGCTTTCCACCGCTGAGCCAGAACGAAGGACCAGTTGGAGGGCATCACGGCGTTCATGGAAAAACGCCGCCCGGTGTTCACCGGCGAGTAGAGCTACTGCGGGTCTGTGGCTTGCAGGTCTGTGGCCTGCGGGGATGCTTGCGGCACCTCGGGCGGATTCGCTGCCTGATGATCGGCCGGTTCGTCGCCACCCTGGTCGAGGCGCAAGGGCGGGTACTCGTCGCGCATCAGGGTCACGTACGCAACGACCCTGAAGACCCATCGGTTCAGCCCCACGATCAGGTCGAACATGCCTCTCGGGTAGTTGCCCACGAACAGCAGCACCAGGGCCACGAAGAACACGAGCACGCCCAACAGACCCGGGTAGTAGCCGGCGCCCCAGTCGTCGCTGAAGCCGTTCGCAACGGTGCCTCCGATGATTCCGAGCACGATGTAGTGGGGGATGGCCAGCAGCCACCACTTGATCAGGACCAGGCCCCGACTGAGGCGTTCGGGGTATTCCACCTCGAACGTCGCCGGGTAGTCCGGTGCCGAGCCGAGGGTGAAAGGTGGGTACTGGTCGGTACCCAGTGCGCTGTAACCGTAGTAGGTGACCCTCCAGGTCCACCTCAGTACACCCAGGTTGAAGTCGAACAGTGAGCGTGGGTAGCGGGCGGTGAACAGAATCGCGAAGAACGCGATGAAGGCAACCACGGCGAACGCCACCCACAACACGACGAGCACTATGAAGTGGGGGATCAGCAGCAGCCACTTCACCAGCCACAGCCAGCGGTTGGGCGAGTCGAGGCGCGCGCCCAGTGCCACGGGAGCGCCGGCGACGGTGGGTCCGGCCAGGTCCAGCTGCGAGCGGGTGGCGAGCCCGACGACTCCCACGACGAGCAGGATCGCCCCGATGATCGCGCCCATCGCCCCGCCGATGGTGAGCCCGAGTCCGACACGGAACACCCACGGCGACTTGGCGGCCAGTGCCGCGTTCACCGACACGCCCTCGGAGGCATCGGCGTTCATGATCACCACGGACCAGTTGCCGGAGGTGGGCTCCCATTCGAGTTGCTGTTCCCCGCTGCCTTCCCTGGAAGTCGCCCAGAAGTCCTGGTCCCCGGGCGGGCCCGATGGTGCGCTCGAACCGTCGTATCGATAGTCGACGAGGAACGGGTCGAATTCGATGTCGGTGACGATCGCCCGCTGCACGCCATCGAGGTAGGCGTCGACCTGCTGCTGGGGGCCGATGCCGACGAACACGGGGGACTCGGCCGTGCCGTCCACATCCAGGCGCAGGGTCACGAAGTCACCGAAGTCGACCACCGTCTCGTCGCCGGTCGGATCGGCGCCGAGATCGATCTCATCGGATGTGATGGCGTACGACGTCGTCTCGAGTCGTTCCGATGGTGTGGCGTAGAAGTCGTCGGAGTCCTTCTGTGTTGCGTCCACCCAGAGAAGGAATCCGCCTCCGAAGAGGGGACCGAGTGACATCAAGGCGATGAGCGCACCCGCGATGACCAGCACGATCCACCGAGCCGGCACCGATCTCCGTGGCTCCGCTGCAGGGTCTGGTGCAGCGTCCGGCGCCGAGACTGCGGATGGATCCGCACCTGATGGGTTCGACATCGCTCACCAACTCCTCGGCCGCGCAGTGGTTGGGAGGATTCCGGCCAGAAATCGAGTCTTCTACCGATAGGTTGCTGGCGCAAGCATTTGGGACCCAGATGGCTTCGGACGTCGCAACGCACGAGCGTCCGGATACTTTCAGGGCATGCCTTCGAGCGCCTTGACCACCCTTGCCTGGGTGTCGATCATCTTGGCGTTCGCATGCGCACTGGTGATCGTGATCGACATCGCAGTGCGTCGGCATCGCCAGATGATGCCGGTGATGGAATGGGTGTGGCCGATCACCGCCCTCTACCTGGGCCCCTTCGCACTGTGGGGCTACATGCGCTACGGCCGGGAGTACTCCATGGCCTACCAACACGAGCGGGGCGCCGACGCCCGCGACGTGCCCGACTGGATGCGCACAGCAATCTCCACGAGCCACTGCGGGGCGGGCTGCACACTCGGCGACATCATCGCCGAGACCTTGGTCTTCGCCTTCGCCATCACGCTCTTCGGCCAGACCATCTGGGCGTCCTACGGCCTCGACTACCTGTTCGCGTTCAGTCTCGGCGTCGTGTTCCAATTCTTCGCGCTCCGGCAGATGGGAATCCGTGATCCGAAGGAGCTGGCCAAGCGAACTGCAAGGGCAGATCTGTACTCGCTCACTGCGTTTGAGATCGGGTTGTTCGCTTGGATGGGCCTCACGTGGTTCGTGTTCTTCACCGACCCACACCTGGCAGCCGACAGCGTCGTGTTCTGGTTCATGGTGCAGGTGGGCATGGCGATCGGCTTCCTGACCAGCTACCCGGCGAACGTCTGGCTGATCCGTCGAGGTGTCAAGGAAGCGATGTGACCGTCACCCTCGGAGGCAGGCGGGCACCTGTCAGCTCCCGACGGCTGTAGCCATGGGCTCCAGGGTCCGAAGCGTGATGTCGGAGTCGAAGTTGTCCATGTCCTCGATGAAGCCACCCAGGTTCACGTTGAACGAGTAGCCCATCTCGGCCTCGAGTGGGCGGAAGAAGTCGTCGTGATGGTGCACGATCACATTCGCCGGCCGCAGTCGCCCCATGATGCGGCCGATGTAGTCGCGGGTGTACATGCGGCCGGCGATTCCACACAGGAAGTAGTCGACGTCGCCAGTACGGATCTCGTCGTCGATCAGGTTGGCGGACCCCTGGTGGTAGAAGCGCTTGCCGGCCACCTCGATGTCGATCCCCCATACCTGGCCACAGCAGTACGCGCCCGTTCCCAGTGAATCGAGGGCGTCACATGTGAGTTCACCCCCGCTGGGGACCTTCAGGCCGAAGAGGAGCCTTGAGTGCACCGACGGCGTGAAGGAGAAGGTGAACGGGCCGACCTCGTGGACCTCGTGCGGATCGACCACGACGGTGCGGTCGGCGAGTCCGTGCAGGCCCATGAGTTGCTCCAGCGAAGACGATCCGTAGACAGGGCATCCATCTCTCGCCGAAATGGCCGGGACGTCAACGGCGTGGTCGAAGTGGGTGTGGCCGACCAGCACGGCATCCGCCTTGGGCACGAATCGGTCGACCAGGCCGGTGTCCGGAAGCAACGACTTCGCCCGAACTGTTTCGGTGAGACTCCTCCGGCTCACGTAGGGGTCGATGAGGATCGTCGTTCCCCCGTAGCTCACGGCGAAACCGGCGGTGCCGAACCATGTGAGCGACAATCCGGCGGGAAGGTCACCCTCCGCGGTCGACCAGATGTGCTCTCGTTGCACCGACGGATCGTTGCGGTGCATCAGTCGCGACAGTCGCGTGCGCTGCGTCGTCACCGGACCCTTCTCGCGCGAACGAAGCAGTCGAGGGCCGGCTGGTCGACGGCGTCGATCTGTCGCTCCAGGGTTTCTGACCGCTCGATGTCGAAGTC
>JBPCTP010000537.1:0-3777 GCA_051011615.1 Microthrixaceae bacterium
AACGTACTGGACGGCGACAGGGGCATCGGGTGAATCTGGCAAGTGTCTGGGAAGCGATCGCGGATCGCCTCGGAGAACAGCCGGCCCTGCTCCATGCGGGCGACCCCTTGGCTTGGGCGGAGTTCGAGCATCGGGCGGCCCGTCTGGCTGCCCACCTCGAAGATGCGGGGTTGGGGTCCGATTCGAAGCTGGCCCTGTATCTCTACAACTGCAGCGAGTACGCCGTGGCCACCTTCGCCGCGTTCAAGCGCAGCGCAGTGCCCGTGAACGTGAACTATCGCTACCTCGAGGCGGAGCTCGAGTACCTGCTCCAGAACTCCGATTCCGAGGCAGTGGTCGCGTCGGTCGACCTGCTCGACCGCCTGGCCGAGGTGATGGACCGGCTTCCCGCCGTTGCGACCGTCATCGCAGTCGGTGATTCCGATTCCGTGCCTGCAGGCGTCGTGTCCAGATTCGGGGACCGGCTCCACTTCTTCGACGACGTGATCGCTGCCCATGAGCCGGCGGCGCGCCGCGAGGCGGAGATGTCAGATTTGTGGTTCCTCTACACAGGAGGCACCACCGGCATGCCGAAGGGCGTCATGTGGCCGCATTCGAGCCTTCTCGAAGCTGCGGCGCCGACGTTTCGGATCATCGGCGCCGAGGTGCCCCGGACCCCCGAGCAGGCCGCGGATACCGCCGCCCGATTCGCGGAGGTGGGCAAGTCGGTCCGAATGCTGGCCGCAGCGCCGCTGATGCATGGCACCTCGGGCATCCCGATGCTGGGAGTACTCAGCGCCGGAGGATCCGTCGCCACCCTCGCGTCGCGCTCCCTGGACGCCCGCGAGCTGGCCGAGGCCGTGCAGCGCGACCGTGTCGGGCAGCTCAACATCGTCGGCGATGCCTTCGCGAAGCCGATCGTGGCCGAACTCGACAGGGCTGCGGTCGCAGGTGAGCCGTGGGACATGTCGTCTCTCAAGGTCGTGGTTTCGTCCGGGACCATGTGGTCCAAGGAGACCAAGGAGGCGTTGCTCGCCCATTGCGACGTGGTCCTGGCAGACCTACTGGGCTCTTCGGAGGGCACCGGCATGGCTGCTTCGGTTTCGAAGCGCAACGAGTCGGTCGGCACTGCAAGGTTCTCACTCGGCGAGAACTCAACCGTGCTCACAGATGACGGTCGGACGGTCCAGCCCGGCAGCGGCGAACAGGGCGTACTGGCCGTGGGTGGCCCGATACCCATCGGGTACTACAAGGATCCCGAGAAGACCGCCGAGACATTTCGGGAGGTTGACGGTCGCGTCTGGTCGATCCCGGGCGATCACGCCACCGTCGAGGCCGATGGCACGATCACACTTCTGGGCAGGGGTTCGGCCTGCATCAACACCGGCGGTGAGAAGGTCTACCCCGAGGAGGTCGAGGAAGCGCTCAAGCTGCACGCTTCGGTGCTCGACGCGAATGTGGTCGGCCTCGATGATGAGCGTTGGGGACAACGCGTGTGTGCGGTCGTGTCCCTCGACGCCTCAGCCGGTGCGGCTGTTGCGGACGAAGCCGCCCTGATGGCGCACTGCAAGGAACACCTCGCCGGCTACAAGTGTCCGAAGGTGATCGTCGGTGTGGAACAGGTGCAGCGGGGGCCGAACGGAAAGCCGGACTACAAATGGGCAAAGGCTGAGCTGAGGTCGATCACACGATCGGCCACCTGATCGAGTGGTAGCGGCTCGGACAGCAGGAAGCCCTGTGCGAGGTCGCATCCCATCGATCGAAGTACCGACAGCGTTGCCTCGTCGGAGACTCCCAGCGCAGTCACATCCACTCCCAACTGGTGACAGAAGTCGATCGTCGATTGCACAACGGCGGCATCTGCGGGGATGGATGTGAGCGTGGCTATGTAGCTTCGGTCGATCTTGAGGCCGTCGAGGGCGAGCCCGGCGACGGTGGACAACGACGTGTAGCCGGCGCCGAAATCGTCGATGACCACCGACAGGCCGATCGAGCGCAACTGCTCGATCAGTTCGGCCGCGCGAAGCGGGCTGTCCGCCAGCGCGTTCTCCGACACCTCGACCTCGAGACGGCCGGGAATGCCGGTGCCGTCGGATTGCAGCAACCGCACGAACCCTTCGATCTGGTCGATGCCACCGAAGGTAGACAGGTTGACCGCAACGCGCGGTCCACCCGGCATGGCGCCCAGCTCAGCGGCCGCCGTTGCTGCCTGGCCGAGGACCCAGCGCGAGAGGTTCTCCACGATGCCTGCGTCCTGGGCAACCTCGAGCGCTGAAGCCGAGTTGTCCGTCGCACTGCCCCAGCGCAGGAGCGCCTCGACCTTGGCGACACGCCCGGTGCGCAGGTCGACTACCGGTTGGTAGCGCAGCTCCATGTCGCCGGAACCGATTCCGCTGCGCACCTGGTGGAAGATCCCCTCGGGCGCCATTCGCGTCGGCTCGGCCGACACCGCCCAGCGTCGAGCGTCCTCGCCTGCCTGCCGCGCAGTGTTCTCGGCATCGCGCAGCAGCCGCTGCGGCGCATCGGTGTTCGCCGTCGAAGCCGCGCCGACCACTGCGTCGACCATGACCGCTGCGCCGTCGATGTCGAAGGGGATCGCGAGCGCTGACGCCGCTGCCTGTGTGAGCGTCGAGAGTTCTTCGGCATGTGTGAGTGGCGGAGGCAGCACCGCCAGGCGTGCCTCTCCGACTCGGGCGACGAGGGAGCCGACGCTCGCAGTGCCGTCGATGCGGCGCGCAACCTCCGCCACCAGGTGGTCGTCGGTGCGCTCGCTTCGAATGTCGATCGCCAACAGTCCAACCGTGGTCGTGTCGCCGTGGGCGAGCTCGACCAGCCGGTCCTCGACCATGTCGAGGTTCGGCAGGCCGGTGCGGTGGTCGTGCAGCGCCCGGTGTCGAAGGTGTTCCTCCAGCTCGGCGGTCTGGGTGACGTCGCGCAGACGCAGTGCGACCGAACCGTCAGCCAATCGGCTCAGTACCGCATCGAGTTGGCGGTTGGGGAACTCGGCCAACTTGAGCCGGTCGAACTCGATCATCTCGCCGGTGTGCGCGACATCGAACGCAGCGTTGCGGAGCAGGTTCAGTGAGACGTCGCCGAAGACCTCGTCGAGGCCAGAGACGCCCCGTCGCCGGATCAACTCGCTCGCTGCCGGGTTCAGGTCTTCTATCGACACCGGGCCGGGGAGTTCGCTTGCAACGAGTCGGAGGACGAACACGGCGTCGGAGTTCTGCTCGAAGAGCTCCTCGGTTCGCAGCCTCCGTGTCCGGGCATCGGTGTCGCGCGAAACGTCCACCAGGGTGAACAGCAGTGGTTGGTCCATACCGCCGTGACGAACGCCGAAGCGGAACGAGACGAAGGTGCCATCGGCGTGGCGGAGCCGAATGACGGCTGCCTCTGCGGTTGGGTCGCTGGCACAGGTGCGAAATGCCGGCAGGTCTTCCACATGAACGATCGCCCGCAATGTGCCGGGCGTGGTGAACGCCACCGGATCCCATCCGAGCAGGTTGTGCACCGAGCCCGAGACGTGATGGCTGTCGGCGCCGGCGGCTGTCTGTTGAATCAACACGATTCCCGAATCCACATAGCTCTGGTCGTAGAGGCCACGAATAGCCGCCAGAGCGGATTCGGCACGTTTGCGTCTCACGAAAGGGGTTGCCACAGTCGCCACAATAGGACCTGCGCCGCCCCCGGGCAGGGTCCACCGTCGTGGTCGGCGGGCTGGCTAGCGTGTTGGCTGCGGACGGAGCCCGGGCCTTTTACGCGCGCAGGTGACCCATGAACAGGATCGTCCAACTAATC
>JBPCTP010000538.1:0-7747 GCA_051011615.1 Microthrixaceae bacterium
CCAGGACTGGCACCGCGTGCCCGGTGGTACGGCGGTCGCTGCCAACGCCCTGGCGGCCGCATTGGTCGACACCGGGGAGGTCGGCCTCACCGGTGTGAGCCCTGCCGGGCCGGCACCGGGCGCGCCCTGGAATCCGCCTGTGGCCACAGAGGTGCTGCGGCTCCGTTTGCCGTGGCTCTACGAGTCCTGGGATCGCCTCAGGTGGCCGCGAGTCACCTCAGCTGTGTCCGACGCCGACCTGGTTCACCTGACGGTTCCGATCGCCCCTCCGCCCGAGCGGGTGCCGATGGTTGCCACGGTGCATGACGTGCTGCCGCTCACCATGCCTGAGATGTTCACCAAGCGGGGTGCGCGCATGATGCGACGAGGACTGCACCGCATCCGTGACGAAGCATCGATGGTGATGGTGCCGACAGAAATGGGTGCCGGGGAATTCATCGACAACGGCTTCGACCGGTCACGGATCACAGTGGTGCCCCTGGGAGTGGATGCGTTGCCGCGGCCGGACGACGAAAGCATCGCCGCCGCCGTCGAGCGCCATGGCCTCGTGGCTCCCTACGTGTTGTTCGTCGGCACGAGCGAGCCTCGCAAGGGCCTCGATGTGCTGGCAACTGCGCTGGAGCGAATGGGTGACGAACGCCCGATGCTCGCCCTGGTCGGGCCGCAGGGTTGGGGTTCCGATGAGGGTGGTCGCGGTGTTGGTGAGTCACTCGATTCCCTCACGGGTCAGGTGAGACGCCTTGGTTTCGTGGAGACGTCGGAACTCAACCTGTTGCGTGCCGGCGCCGCGGCGTGTTGTCTGCCCTCGCGCGCAGAGGGGTTCGGTCTTCCGGTGCTCGAGGCGATGGCAGCGGGGGCGCCGGTGGTGACGACCAGCGGCACGCCGATGGCGGAGTTCTCCGACGGCGTCGCCAGGCTGGTGCCGCCGGGCGATTCGGATGCTCTCGCAGAGGCGCTGGGTGAGTTGATCTCGGATCCGGCTGGTGCATCGGCGATGCGCGGGGCGGGACGCCAACGGGCTGCGGAGTACACCTGGGACCGTGCGGCGCGCAGCGTGCTGGCGGTCTACGACGGGGTTCTGGGCACATGATGGCGCTGTCGGCAGGTGATGCGCGGTGCGTGTTGAACGGCAGTCAGCCGTGACGGGAGGTCAGCCGTGACCAGGGGTCAGCCATGAGAGTGCTGGTGAACCTGACGTGGCTGGTTCCGGGCACCGTCGGCGGCAGCGAGGAGTCGACCACAGATGCGCTGCGCGCGCTGCTGGAGCACGAGCCGGAGGCCGAACTGACTCTCGCCGTGCTCTCCGGGTTCGCCGCAGCCCACGGCGATCTGGCAGACGCCTGCCGCTGCGAGGTGCTCGACAGTACCGGTTCCAACAAGGTTGCACGCGTTGCAGCGGAACAGACCTGGTTGGCGCGTCGCACCCGTGCCCTGGCACCGGACGTGGTTCACCATGCCGGCGGGGTCATGCCGCTGCGCCATCCCGGCCGGACCGTGCTGACCATCCACGACCTGCAACCCCTGGACATGCCGGAGAACTTCTCGTTCGCGAAGCGCACCTACATCTCCGCCATGATCGGACGCTCCGCCCGCGCCGCGGACGTGGTGGCCGTACCTTCACACTTCACCGCATCGCGGGTCACCAAGCGGCTGAAGGTGCCGCGAGCGCGACTCACGGTGGTGCCGTGGTCGGTGGTGAGCCTCGACAAGGCCCAGAACGACACCCCCTTGGTCCAAAGCGATTCCGGTGACGGTCCGCTGTTCGTGTATCCCGCCATCACCTATCCCCACAAGAACCATCTCGTGTTGCTCGAAGCGTTCGCCCGCTACCGCGCACATGAGCCCTCGGCCCGATTGGTGCTCGCCGGGGGAGTGGGGCCCACCGAAGTTGAAGTGTCGGCCCGGATGGGCCGGGCTGACCTTGCCGGTGCCGTAGAGCGCCCCGGGCGGGTGACCCGTGCAGAGATGGAGCAGCTCTACGGAGCTGCAACGGCGGTGCTGGTGCCTTCCCGCTACGAAGGATTCGGGCTTCCCGCCCTGGAGGCGATGAGCCGGGGAGCGCCCCTTGTCGTCTCCGACGCAGGCTCCCTGCCGGAGGTGGTGGGTGGTGGTGGTGCCAAGGCCATGGGCGCGTCAACGGCGCTGCCCGTAGCCCCCGTGGACCCCGACGACGTCGCAGGCTGGGCCCTGGCGATGGAGGCCACCGCGGCGCTCGATGACTCCGAACGCGAGCGCCTGGGAGAGTCGGAGATGGAGATCGCACGGTCTTTCACGCCGAGGAGGACCGCCGAAGCGCTGATGGCAGCCTTTCGCTTCGCAGCAGCCAAGGGCGGCTCCGGCTCGGAGCCGGGCCGCGTCGGGTCCTAGTTTGGTCTCGCCGTGAACCTGCTGATCCTGTGTCCCCACTACGCGCCCGACGTGGCCCCCACGGGCGAGGTGATGACCGCAGTGGCCGAGGCCCTCGCTGCGCGCGGTCACCGGATCCACATCGTCACGTCGTTGCCGTGGTACCGCCTGCATGACGTCGAACCCGACTGGAAGGGAAAGATGTGGCGCACGGAGTCGACCGAGTGGGGATGGATCACCCGGCTCAATCCGTTTCCCACCGACAAGACCAACATCGCCGCCAGGGCTGCTGGATTCCTCGGTTTCACCGGAGCCGCCACGGTTGCGGGGGTGGTGTCGCGCTTCGGTCCCGATGCCGTCATGGTGATGTCGCCGCCGCTGCCGCTCGGTGTCGCCGGATGGCTGGCGGCGCGCTTGCGGGGAGTGCCGTGGGTGTTCAACATCCAGGACGTGTTCCCCGACGTCGCAGTCGAGTTGGGAGCGATCTCGAATCCCCGGATCATCGCGGCTGCTTCCTGGCTCGAGCGCTTCCTCTACCGACGTTCGAATGCAGTCACGGTGCTCTCTGACGACCTGGCGGACAACATCGAGGCGAAGCTCGGCAACAGACGCCCCGAGCGCGTGCGGGTGATACCCAACTTCGTCGACACCGAACGGGTGCGCCCCATGGCTCACGCGACCTCCTATCGCGAGCAGTACGGCCTCGAAGACGCGACCGTGGTGATGTACGCCGGCAACGTCGGGATGTCGCAATCGCTGGACCTGATGGTGTCCGCCGCGCGCCGGTTCGCGGATCGCGACGACGTCATGTTCGTCATCAACGGTGGCGGCTCGGCCCAGGAGGAGCTCATTGCCAGCGCCAAGGGGCTCGACAACCTCGTGTTCGTCGAGATGCAGCCTCGCGAACGGCTGCCGGAGGTACTCGCCAGCGCGGACGTGCACGTGATTCCGTTGAGACGCGGGCTCGCCCGCTCGAGCGTTCCCTCGAAGCTGTACTCGATCCTTGCCGCAGCACGTCCTGTGGTTGCCAGCGTCGATGAAGGCACCGAGGTGGCCCGTACCATCGACGCCGCTGAGGCCGGGCTGGCTGTTGCACCGGAGGATGCCGATTCGTTCGCCTCGGCATTGGCAGAGCTGCTTGAGGACCCTGAGCGCCGCAAGGCGATGGGTGATGCGGGAAGGGAGTTCGTCGAGGAGTGGGTGTCGCCCTCGGCGGTCGCTGCCGCCTACGAGCGCCTGTTCGAGGATGTACGGGCCCAGCGCCGCAACAGGGGTGCCTTTCCTGCCTGAGGCCCCGAGGCGCTACCGTTGCTCGCCGTATGGGCAAGGCCTCGTCCTCCAAGAAGATCAAGCGTGTTCAAGCCGCCGGTGCGACGCGCACGCCCGGCCAGCGGCGCGAGCTCGGCTATCCGGCGGTGATCGCCCTGATCATCGTGGTGGGTCTCGTGCTCACCGCCCTGGCGGTCATGTCTCGGCGCGACACCCAGGAGGTCCGTCCGACCGTCGAGGACAACTGGGTTGCCGCGTACGGCACCTACATATGCAACGAGTTCATCGGCAACCTGCCCACCGTGCAGGAGGACGCGCCCGTGAAGCTCCATGCCGATGGTCTCATCCACATCGATCCGACCGACGAGTCCAATTCGGGGGAGAACGCAGTGTTCGGCCTGTACCTGACCTCGGCGGGAATCGTCGTCGACGCCACAGGTGCACTCACGCTTCCCGACGGCACGACCTACACCAACGGCGACGACTGCAACGGTGAACCCGGGCGGGTTGCTCTCTACCAGTGGCCGCCGCAGTCGGGCGAGAACACCGACCCCCGAATCATCACCAACAACATCGCGGGCACCCGTTTCACAGAAGACGGCCAGTCCTACGTGCTTGCCTTCGCTCCACAGGGCGCAGAGGTGCCGTTGCCCCCGTCGGTGTCGAATCTCGACAACCCCGACGAGACCGAGCCCGAGGTCGTCGATGCAGCGGAGACGACGACCACGGTTGCCGGTGAGGGAACCGACACGACCGCACCGGCCGGCGAGCCGAGCGAGACCACCCTCCCCGAGGGCGAGACCACCACCACAGTCGAGGGCTGAAATGCAGGCCGTGATCCTGGTGGGGGGTTTCGGAACGCGCCTGCGTCCCCTCACGCTGTCGGCACCCAAGCAGATGCTTCCGGTGGTGGGCGTGACGATGCTCGAGAGGGTCGTTGCCAAGCTCGCCGAAGCGGGCGTCGATGACGCAGTGCTGAGCCTCGGCTACAAGCCTGACGCGTTCACAAACGCCTTTCCTGAAGGCACCTGCGCGGGGGTGAGCCTCCACTACGCCGTCGAACCGGAACCTCTCGACACCGCCGGCGCGATCGCATTCGCCGCCAACGACGCAGGAATCACGAACCGTTTTCTGGCAGTCAATGGCGACGTACTCACCGACATCGACGTGAGCCGGCTCTGGCAGCTGCACGAAGAACGCTCCGCGGAGGCAACCATTGCGCTGACCCCGGTCGAGGATCCCTCCCGGTTCGGCGTGGTGCCTCTGCACGACGACGGCCGCGTCGAGGCGTTCATAGAGAAGCCCGACCCCGGCACGGCCCCCAGCAACTGGATCAACGCCGGGACCTACGTGCTGGAGCCCTCAGCGTTGGGGCGGATCGAGTCCGGTCGCAAGGTCTCCATCGAACGCGAGGTGTTTCCCGCGATGGTCGACGCCGGATCGCTCTATGGAATGCAGTCCGATTCCTACTGGATCGATGCAGGCACGCCCGAGGCGTACCTCCAGGCCAATCTGGACTACCTCGATGGCAGCCGAGGACCTGCGTTGCCGGGTGTTGACGGCTCTGCCCAGGTAGCCGATGGCGCCACCGTGACGCGATCGGTCATCGGCAGGGGTTCGGTGGTTGCTGCGGGGGCCGTGATCGAGGACTCGGTCGTCATGGCCGGTGCCAGCATCGGATCAGGGGTGTCGTTGCGCGGCAGTATCGTTGGTGGAGGCTCGACACTCGGAAGTGGGTCTGACATATCAGGACTCAGCGTCGTCGGCACTGACGTGGATGTGCCCGCCGGCACCAACCTGGTTGACGAGCGAATGCCGGGCCCCGAGAGCTGGCCCAAGACCTGAAGCCGGTGCGTTGTACACAGACTGGAGAACAATCGCATGCATGTGCTCGTGACCGGCGGAGCCGGATTCATAGGCTCCAACCTGGTTGACCGCCTGCTGGCCGAGGGCCACTCGGTTGATGTGATCGACGACCTCACGGCCGGAAAGCTCGCCAATCTCGCCGATGCGCGCTCAGGTGAGGGGCACGACTTCAGCTTCCACCAGATCGACATCTGTGATCCGGCAGTGGTGGAGCTGATCGAACGGCGCAAGCCCGAGGTCATCTGCCACCTGGCCGCCCAGATAGACGTGCGGGTGTCGGTGTCCGATCCCGTGCTGGACGCCCGGATGAACATCGTGGGCACCATCAACATCCTCGAGGGCGCCCGCCGTGCGGGCACCCGCAAGGTCACCTTCGCATCCTCGGGTGGCACGATCTACGGAGTCGTCGACCCCGACGACCTGCCCATCAAGGAGTCCCAGCCGCTCACGCCCGTGTCGCCCTATGGGGTGTCGAAGATGTCGGCGGTTGCATACATGCACGCCTACCGCGAACTGCACGGACTCGAGTACACCGCGCTGGCCCTGGCCAACGTGTACGGGCCCCGACAGGATCCCCACGGTGAAGCCGGTGTGGTGGCGATTTTCGCCGGCCGCCTGCTGGCCGGCCAGGGCTGCACGATCTTAGGAGACGGCGAACAGACCCGTGACTACGTGTTCGTCGACGACGTGGTGGACGCCTTCGTGCGCGCCTGTGAAAAGGGCAGCGGTCTCACCTGCAACATCGGCACGGGTGTGGAGACCTCGGTCAACCAGCTGTACGCAGCCATGGCCCGCAATGCCGGTGTGGACACACCGCCGGAGTATGCGCCCGCCCGTACGGGCGAACTCGACCGTTCTGCGTTGGACGCCTCCCGCGCGGGCATCCACCTCGGGTGGGAGCCCTTCACGGACCTGGCGACGGGCACCGGTGCGGTCATCGACTGGTTCCGCGACAGGGATTCCTGACTACTATCTGACGACTCGTCAGATTGACGCATCGGGCACGCCGGCCCGGCCACGCAGGGGGTTGGAATCGTGAACCGCTTCGACGACAAGGTCGTCCTCATCACCGGAGCCGCATCGGGCATCGGTCGCGCCACCGCCGAGCGACTCGCGCAGGAGGGCGCGACGCTTTCGTTGAGCGACCTCAACTCCGATGGCCTCGCCGAGACCGCGGCAACGTGTGGCGACCTGGGCTCCAAGGTGCGAACGGATCTCGTGAACGTGGCTGACGAAGACCAGGTGAAGGACATGGTCGCCGGCGTCGCGGAGGAGTTCGGCCGCATCGACGCAGTCGTGAACGTCGCCGGGATCCTCCAGTTCAAGCACACCCATGAGACCACCGTCGAGGAGTTCGAGCGGATCATCTCGGTGAACCTGACCGGCACCTTCATCGTGTGCCGAGAGGCCATCCCGCACCTGCTCGAGAGCCGCGGCAACATTGTGAACACCGCCTCCACCTCCGCGATCTCCGGACACCCGTGGACGGTCGCCTACGCCTCCTCCAAGGGCGGTGTGGCGGCGCTCACCCAGACGATCGCGGTCGAGTACGGCAAGCAGGGGCTCCGCTGCAATGCGGTGGCCCCGGGGTCGATCCTCACGCCCATCCAGAACGAGTTCCAGCTCCCCGAGGGTGCCGACGCCAAGCTGGTGCACCGGATCATGGCCCTCGACGAACAAAGGGGCCCGGAGGTGGTTGCCGGCGCCATTGCGTTCCTCGCCTCCGACGACGGTCGCCACGTCAACGGCACCGTCGTGAAGGTCGACGGCGGCACGCTGGCCTGAGGGCGACATGGACTACTCACTCGCCCTGCCGATGCTTCCGGCCGAACACTTCATCCCGCTCGCGCAGCGTGCCGAGGCCGTGGGATTCACCTCGATTGCGGTCCCCGAGTCGGTGTTCTTCCCCGAAGCGGTGTCCGCGGACTACCCCTACACCGCTGATGGTGGCCGCTTCTGGTCACCCGAAACGCCCTTCCTGGATCCCTTCGTGGCGATACCTGCCATGGCGGCGGTGACAGATCGCATCAAGTTCTTCACCAACGTGCTCAAACTCGGAATCCGCGAACCACTCCTGGTGGCGAAGACGGTTTCCTCGGCGGCGACGCTGGCGGACGGGCGTGTGGGGCTCGGAGTGGGACTGTCGTGGATTCCCGAGGAGTTCGAGTGGCTCCACATGGACAAGTCGACACGCGGCAAGCGAACCGATGAGGCGATCGAGGCCATCCGCCTCGTCATGACCGGCGACATGGTCGAGTACCACGGC
>JBPCTP010000539.1:0-3437 GCA_051011615.1 Microthrixaceae bacterium
CCGGGCTACTTCGTGCATGACGCGATCCTCAATCGAAAGGAACGCGACCTGCTCGCCGAGGATGAACTCCCGCAAGCTCTGGAGCTGTCGTCGATTCTCGCTGCACGCGATCGCGGTGCACTGGTGATCGACACCCGCGACCAGAGCGCGTTCTCGGGCGGGCACATCGACGGGTCGGTCAACATCGCCCTCGACGGCCGTTTCGCGGAGTACGCCGGCTCAGTGGCTCGTCCGGGCGACGAGCTCGTACTCGTGAGCGAACCCGGCACCGAAGCCGAGGCGAGAACACGGCTGGCCCGGATCGGGTTCGACTCGGTCACCGGTTACCTGGCTGATCCCTATGTGGCGATGGCCGCGCATCCCGACGCGGTCAAACCGAGCTCGCGACTCACGGCCCAGGAGTTCCTCGCACGTCGAGCCGAGCTCGACGACCTCGTCGTGATCGACGTCCGCAATCCGGGCGAGACCGAGACGGGCACGCTCGAGGGCGCAATCACCGTGCCGGTCGCACGACTTCGCGACGAGATCGACGAGCTCGCGGACCATAGGGACTCGCCGATCGTGGCGATGTGTGCCGGCGGATACCGCTCCTCGATCGCGGCCAGCCTGCTTCGGGCCAACGGGTTCACAGACGTGAGTGACCTCCTGGGGGGCTACGGCGCGCTCGACGCCGCCCAGCATTAGCTTGGGCGCGTGTGCGACACGCTTGTATCGCTGACCGGCGACGGTGTGCTGTTCGCCAAGAACAGCGACCGCGACCCGAATGAGTCGCAGCTCATCGAATGGCACGCGGCACGATCACACGAGCCTGACGCGCAGTTGCGTTGTACGTGGATATCGATCGAACAAGCACGGCACACCCACGCCGTGGCCATATCGCGGCCGTGGTGGATCTGGGGCGCGGAGATGGGCGCGAACGAACACGGGGTTGTCATCGGCAACGAAGCAGTGTTCACCCGCTCCGGTGGGCTCACCCATGGCGGCAGCGAACCTGAGCCGGGCTTGCTGGGAATGGACCTGCTCCGATTGGCCCTCGAGAGGACCGGCAGTGCTGAAGAAGCAGTCGGGTGCATCGTGTCGCTGCTGGAACGCCATGGACAGGGTGGCTCGGCCTCTTTCGACCATCCGGGCCTCTCCTACGACAACTCCTTCATCGTGGCCGACCCCGACGGAGCAATCGTGTTGGAGACCGCTGGCCGCAGCCACGCTGTCGAGAGAGTGACAGGGCGGGGTCGGTCCATCTCCAACGGGCTGACGATCGCCGGATTCGCGCGGCCCAACACCGATCCGATCCGAAGCCGTGTTGCGTCCTGTGCCAGGCGCCGCGCGCTGACCCAGGCCAGCGCGGAGGCGGCTTGCACCCCTCTCGACATGTTCGCCGCACTACGGGACCACGGCGACAGTTCCCATCCGCACTACTCCCCCATCAACGGAGCGCTTTCCGCTCCCTGTGCGCACGCAGGTGGGTATCTGAGTGCCACGCAGTCGACCGCTTCCTGGGTCGCGGAGCTGACTTCTGGGCGGGCGGACCACTGGGTCACCGGCACTTCGGCGCCCTGCACGTCGCTGTTCAAGCCGATCGGTGTGGACGAACCGGTGGCGCTGGGCCCGGCGCCCGCCAATACCTTCGACGAACGCACCCTCTGGTGGCGCCACGAACAACTGCACAGGCTGGTGATGCGCAACCCGATTGCGCTGCTTGGCCGCTACCGAGCCGAACGCGATGCGACCGAGGCCGAGTGGGTGCAGCACCCGCCCAAATCCGCCGCCTCGTTCGCGGCAGCGAACGCGCTCGAGCGCGAGTGGCTCGAGCGGGTCTCCGAGGCTGCAACAGCCGGGGCGGCGCCTGAGCGTCGTCCAGGGCGGGTCGTGAAGATGTGGCAGCGCTGGAACCATTCGGCACAGATGCCACAGGTGCCGGCGCTCAGCCGGTGACCGCCACCTCTGTGGTGTCGGCAGTCCAGTCGAACTTCACAGCCTGGTTCGGTAGCGATGCACGAGACCGCGGATCCACGATCTTGTAGTCGACCGACATGGCCGCCGGCGTGGCGGTGAGCAGTCCGAATCCGCGGCGCTCCCAGTCAACCCAGCGGAACCACGGAGCGAAACCCTTCGTGAATGCACTGAAGGCCCGCGCCACGTCGGGCAGGAATCCCACCGCGCTGGACGAGACGGATCCGCACACGAATTCCTGGGCCACCGCCGGGCTGGCTGGATCCTCGATGTCGAGGTGGAGGCTCGACTGCCAGAACGAATGGATGTCGCCCGTGAGGATCGCTGTGTTGGCAATGCCGTTGGCATGCAGGAACTCGGTGAGCGTGTCCCGTTCGGCGGAGTAACCGTCCCACTGGTCGAGGTTGAAGTAAACACCTGCGTGTTCCGGCACGGGCTGGAACACGGGCTCGTCGAGGTCGATCCAACGCAGAGGCGCGATCATCACCTGCTGGCCGATCACGTTCCATGTGACGCCATCACCCCGGGCTGAACCCAGACCGTCGAGCAGCCATGTTCGCTGGTCGAGTCCCATGAGCGATCGACCGGGTGCATGGGCGATCGATGCCGGAGGCCGATGCGTGGCCTGGAGCAATTGGTTCTCGGGATTCGGGTCGCGGTACTGGCGGGTATCGAGCAGCGAGAGGTCCACCAGGTCACCGAATCGCAGCCGACGATGGATTCGCGTGCCATCGATCGGCCACACGGGTTGGTATTCGAACCACGCCCGATACGCGTCGGCAGCGCGGGTGGGCTGCTCGCGGATCGCGGTGCTGTCACAGTCGTTGACGAACTCGTGGTCATCCCACACAGGCGCGAACGCGTGCGCGGCATGCGCTGCGCGAAGGTCCGGATCAGTGCGGTACATGCGGTACTTCGCCCGGTACGTCGCAAGGTCGACTGCCGCCTCGCTCGGGTCGTCGCGCACACCCCACAGCGGATTCGGCCCACCGGCTGACTCATAGATGTAGTCACCGAGATGCAGCACGCCGTCGAGGTCTGCCTCGGCGATCGCCCGCCACGCCGGGTAGAAACCGGAGGAGAAGTCCTGGCAACTCGCCACTGCGAGTCTGATCGCATCGGGGCTGGAAGCACCGCCGGCAGGGGTGCGGGTGTGGCCGGTCGGTGAGTGCATGCCGCCCGCTGCGGTGAACCGGTACCAATGGTCGGTGCCGGGTGCCAGCCCCTCGGCGAGCACCTTTGCACAACCATCGGTGTCCGGCCCGGCGGTGACCTTGCCGTCGGCCACGACCGAGGTGAAGCCCGGGTCGACAGCGACTTGCCAGTCGAACTCGACCGAGGATGCCGCGGCAGGGGCGAAGCGAGCCCAGAGCACTGCAGCATCGGATGAATGCAGACCGGACGCCACACCGCAGTCCCAGGGGCCATCGGGTGGATCAAGGCCCGGGAAGGGGGCACAGCCGGCCACTGCGGCAGCACCGGCA
>JBPCTP010000540.1:0-5379 GCA_051011615.1 Microthrixaceae bacterium
CCGATCCCGACCGACAACTCGTGCTCGACGTGATGGCCGAGGCCCCCACGTGGTGCGCCTCGGCGCTGGCCCGGCCCGAGGTCCAGACCGCCCTGCACCGACTGGTCGTCGATCGCCCCCAGCTCGACGAGCTGTGGGGGGCGTTCCGGGCCGATTGGGATCACATCGCCCAGGTCCCCGTCGACGACCGCTGCCTGGCCCGGGCGACCGAGTTGGCCGCGACCTTCCGTGTCCGCACCGTGGACGCCGTGCACCTGGCTGCCGCCGACCGGCTTCCCCGGCCGGTGCGATTCGTGACCTTCGAGCGCCGGCAGCTGGCCGCGGCGGCCGAGCTGGGACTCGAGGTCGTCTCTCCCCGCGTGTGACGGCCCCCAGCCGATACCGTGGCGCCATGGCCCTCGACCTCGACGCCACCCGCCACTACCAGGACGCCACCGCCGAGATCCACAAACTCGTCGTGGGGCCGATGGACAACAATGTGTTCGTGCTGCGATGCCGCGAGACGGGCGATGCCGTGCTGCTGGACGCGGCCAACGAACACGACAAGCTCCTCGAGCTGTGTGAGCTGTTGGACGTGCGCACCGTGCTGGAGACACACGGTCACTGGGACCACATCCAGGCGATCCCCCAGATGCGCGACGCCGGATACTCCGTCGCAGTCACCAGTGAGGATGCCTCAATGCTCGACAGCTACGACGAGCTACTCGAACACGACACCGTCATCGAAGTCGGAGACCTCAGACTGCACACCATCAAGACGCCGGGCCACACTCCGGGATCGATTTGTTTCCGACTCGTCGGCAAACCGGTGGTGTTCAGCGGGGACACCCTGTTTCCGGGAGGACCCGGCGCCACACAGTTCGAAGGTGGCGACTTCGGAACGATCATCACCTCGATCGAGGACCTTCTCTTCGCCCAGCTGGATTCGGAGACGCAGGTGCTACCCGGACACGGCACCGACACCACGATCGGCGCCGAGTCACCCCACCTCCAGGAGTGGGTCGATCGGGGCTGGTGACCGGAGTGGACGAACAAGGCCAGACTCCCCTACCCGCCGACGATCGCCCATGGGACGACTCGCCGGTTCACACGGTCGACCTGCCCGACACCCCTCGGCGCGACGCCAACATTCCCGCAGACGCCTGGGTGGAAGCGCCTGACTTCCTGCTCGCCGCCGGCTCGGACATCGGTGACCTGCGCGCCGCATACAAGCGCCGCATCGGCCGTTGGCTGTTGTGGCGAGCGGGGCCCGCGCGCGGTGCCGACTCCCGATACGTGGCGATCGACGCGAACGACCTCGCGGTGCACCACAGCTTCAGGCAATTCCCCGATTCCACGGGCACGGGAATCGGGCCGTCAGGTGCCGGGTTCGAGAAGTTCGGACCGTGGAAGCGGGACCTGCGGGACCACGGCTAGTTGCTCCCGCTACGGGCTCTGCGTCAGGCCTGCCAGCTCGCGGCAATCAGCTCGGGGCCCGCAGACCCCAGCCGCCAACCATTGCAACGATTGTGACCACCAGGATCAGCGACTCGACCGCACCGAACGCGGCCAGTCGATTGTTGACCGATTTCTCCGAAGCATCATCGCCCTGGTCGATCGCGGCCGCTATCTGACGACAGCCGGGGCCGTACACGAAGATCCCGAACAGGATCCCGATGATGATGGCAGCGAAGCCGATGCTCACAAAGGTCGAGCCCATGCTCAGGCCCTCGTTGTCGAGAACCAGCCAGACCCCTGTGATCAGAACCAACGTCGCAGCAACACTCTTGTAGATACGAGCCAGATTTCCCTGCGCGCCGGCCCACCAACGACGTGTGGACGGATCAGCCTCGGAGGTCATCGAGCCCGTGAAGGCCAACGTGAAGTTGGCGCCCAGCCAGGCCGCTACGCCGATGATGTGCAGTACGAGCAGTGTGTCGCGCATCTCCAGAGGCTAGACCCACCCGGATCAGCAGGAGCGCAACCGCCCGGTCAGACGAACGCCCCTTCGGTCATCCACCAGTAGGCCCACGTCGGCGCCCAGACGGTGCAGTAGTGCACGCCACGGATCTCCGGCGACAGGATCTGGTTGGCGGGATCGCTCCAGCTCACCAGGAGGGAGCCCGCAGTTACTTCCAGCTCGCTGCCATTGTCGGACTCGTCGACGAACGGTGTCAGGTAGTCGTTGCCCGTGCCGGCCTGGCGGTCCGCCTGCAGGTCGAGCTGCTTGCCGGTCGCGTCGTAGGCGTCACGTTCGGGCTGGGTCATCTCCGCACGGGCCAACTCCATCGAACGCTCGGTGAGAGTCGAGCACTGGGCATCGGGGGCCACTGGAAGCGGCACTGTCACGAGGTGATCCGAACTGCGGGTCTTGCAGCTGATCCGGTGCGAGATGGCCACGGTGTTTCCGTCCGCGGTCTGGGCCATGTCGATCTCGGACCAGGTCTGCACCGCCAGGGGTGAGAACACAGCCTTTGACCCGCCGAACACTGCGCGCGAGGGGTGCACCGTGTTGAGGATCGACGCGGCCGGCAACGTGGATTCGTCGAGGCCGACGAGATCGCGCTGTGCTTCCTGACAGAACGTGGCTTCCGCGGCGCTCAAGGTGTCGAGTTCCGGCTCGATGCCGGGGGTGGCCACCGTGTCGAGCTCCCAGGAGAGCGTCGCCCCACCACTGGATGCGACCCCTGAGCTGTCGCCGTCACCATCGAAGGACAGTGCGGAGAGGCTGTGGCTGACGGTGCGGCTGACGCCGACGGACGGGTCGACCACGGTGATGGGACCGCTGTAGGTGCCGAGGGACTCGGTCAGGTTGAACGTCGCCGTGGCCGTACCACCCGCAGCGCCCGGGTACTCGACCGTTCCTGCGAGTTGCGTGACGCCGCTGCCGCTGTTGTAGGTGACACCGACGCGTCCGCCACTGACTGTCGCGCTTCGCGAGTAGGTCTCGGCTCCGGACATCTCGAGTGAGATGGTTCGTTGGCCAACTCCCATGGCCTGCCCCGGGGTGACCACCGGCGCAGTGCTGCATGCTGCTGCGAGCATGCCGCCGACGGCCAGAAGTGCCAGGGCGCCAATGCGGAACCGGCCGGTGGATCCGCGTCGCAGGGTGTTGGTCGATTTCATTGGTGAACCTCTCGTGTCGTTTTCGTGGTCGTGGTGTTGCAGGTCGCGCGCGCTAGCGCTCGTAGATCTTGATGACGTCGTTCTCGTATGAGCTGAAGACCATTTCATTGGTGCCGTTGCCGTCGAGGTCGAGCACCAGTGCGCCGCCTGCCTGACCCATGTCGTCGTCTAGCACGAAGGTGCTGAATGAGTCGTCGGCCTCCTGGCGGAGCCAGAAGATCCTCGGGTCGCCATCGCCTGAGACAGCGATGTCGTTCTCGCCGTCACCGTCGATGTCTCCGACTCCGAAGAACCCGGGGGCGAGGTCGCCGGGTTGGACGCTGTCCACCTGTATGCCCTTTGAGACCCGCGTCGTTGCCCAGGGATCGGTCGGGTCAGCTGCCTGGTCGACCACGAACACGCCTGCGCCCGCATTCGCCACGTGGTTGGTGGCAACCCACCGGTCCACGCCATCGCCGAGCAGGTCCTCGATGTGCTCTATGGCGAAACCGGCACCGAAGTTCACGGCTTTGTGGCGGGTCCATTCCCCAGTCGGTGAAGCGGGTGATGGATCAGCTGTGCGCTCGAACCAGACCACTCCACTGCCACCGAACAGCTGCGGAGACACCACGTCTTCGTCGCCATCGCCATCGACGTCGTGGATCACGACAAGGCTTCCGCCGCCGCTGCCGATGACCTTCGGAGTGGTTTCGAAGCGATCAGGGCCGACGGTTCCGGCGAACCATTCAGCGCGTGCGCTACTGGAGGTTTCCGACACTGTCACGAGGTCGTCCAACCCGTCACCGTCGACGTCAGCCAACTTGGCGGAGTGGTAGAAGCGAGCGTTTCCGGGATCAACCACCTGGTGGCGTATCCACGAGCCGCCGTCCTGTTCGAACCACTGCAGCGATCCACATGGCGAGAAGCTCAGCTCGCAGAGGAAGAACCCGGCGGGCACGATCACGTCTGCATCGCCATCACCATCGACATCGGTGATGGTCGGATCGTTCGGGAAGGCGATGTCGTCGGACGCCGTGACGATCGGTGTGGTCGTCCAGTCGCCGAGGTCGGCTCCGAGTTCGTGCAGCGAGACGGTGCCCGGAGAGCTGGTACCTGCACCGAACGACGTGGAGACGAGTTCGTCTCCGGCGCCGCCAGTGACGTCTCCAGCCACGACGAACGCCGCTCGCGGAACCGATGCGACCGTGTGCTCGGTGAATGAAACCGGCGACGGCGGCACCTCCGGCGGTGGCGGCACACACCCCGCACCAACCGCGGCAAGCGCTGTGACCCCCGCCACAATACCCATTGGTCGCACCAAGCCCAGCAAGTTCATCTCTCGCCCCAGTCCGTAGCCCTGGCCGACTCTGCCCAACCAGCCAGCGAGACGATAAGCGCTTCTACGATAGCCGTCAACCAGAAGCGGAACGCTGTTCCGCAACGCTTCCCAAGGCCCTCGACGCCGAGACGCACACGAAGCAGCAGACAGCCTGCGGGGAGAGCGATCCGGCTCAGCTGTGAGAGCTGCTCGACGCCTTTTCGGCCTCGTGTTCTCCGTCAGCCACTGCGGCAAGGATCTCTTCGGCTTCCCGACCGCACAGCAGCGCTTGCTCTTCGCGATCCACCCGAACGGTGCGGGCCACGATCACGACCCCGGCCGCCACCATCACAGCGACAACGAAACCGACCAACAGGCCAGACATGCCGGCCGCAACCAGGATCGTGCGGAGGTTGAGCACGATGATCATCACGCCGACGAAGCTCCCGAGCACCCGCACCGGCAGCACCTTCACCGCCCAGGCCGCGAAGGGGGCGGCCACGAGCGCTCCGGCCAGCAGCGCCAGGAACTGCCCCCAGTCGACGCCCACGTTGTCGAGGTGCGGCGCGAAGCCCACCACGGCACCCAACGCCACCAGGAACTCCGAGGTGGCCACCGAACCGATCGCGAGGCGAGGTTCCATGCGTGCGGGACCCATCAGTGATGGAGTCGCCACCGGCCCCCAGCCCCCACCGCCGATTGCATCCACGGTGCCGCCGACAAGACCCAGCGGCACCAGCAGCGAGCGTCGGATGTGGTCGGGCTCGGCGGGATGTGGGGTGGCACCGAACGCGAAGCGGGCCAGCATGAATGCACCGAGCACCAACAGGATGCCGGCGGTGACCGGCGCCATGTTCTTGCCATCGACCGAGGACAGGAACCATGCGCCGGCGAACGCGCCGGCCATCCCCGGCAGTCCGATGAGCCATACAGTCCGCCAGTGGACGTTGCCGAACTTCCAGTGTGCAGTCCCGGAG
>JBPCTP010000541.1:0-5498 GCA_051011615.1 Microthrixaceae bacterium
ACCTCCAGGTCGTGGTTGGCCACGAACACCTCGATGGCCGCCTCCCACTGGCCACGAAGTGACTCGGCACGCTGAAGGGAAACGAAGCTCGTGACCGCGACCGCGATCGCGACCACGGCTGCCAGGATCCGGCGAGCCGCAGCCCGTCGCATGGGCCGGCTGGCGACCAGGCTGTGGACCGAGCGGGTCGGTCGGGCCGTCAAGCGCCTCAGGGGCAGGTCGATTCTCGGTCGACGCACCATCAACTTGTCCTCCTACGGGTACGGGCTCATGCCCGTCTGGAGGAAGCGGGTGGGGAGAAGCAGCTGAGCGAAGTGAAACGGCCGCCTGGGCCGGCTTCAGGCGGTGCCGGCGGTCTCGAGCACAGTCTGCTCCGCAGGCACGCCATCGCCGGGAACAGTGAGGATCTCGTGGCCCGAGTCCGTCACGAGGATCGTGTGTTCGAATTGTGCCGAGCGCTGCTTGTCGCGACTGGTGACGGTCCAGCCGTCGTCCCACATCTCGAGTTGGTGACTGCCCACGTTGATCATCGGCTCGATGGTGAACGTCATGCCCGGCAGAAGAACTGTGTCGTTGCGTGGGTCGTAGTAGTGGGGGATCTGGAGGCTTGTGTGGAACTGGTCACCGATTCCGTGCCCTATGAATTCCCGGACCACCGAGAAACCCCTCGGGTGTGCGACTTCCTCGATGGCGCGACCTATCTCGTAGATCTTGGCGTCCGGTCGCACCACACTGATGCCGGCGTGCATCGCATCGCGCGAAGCGGCGACCACGTCTCGCGAGCGTTCGTCGACCTCGCCGACGAGGAACGTCGCGGAGGTGTCTCCGTGGACCCCGCCGATGTATGCGGTGACATCGACGTTCACGATGTCACCGTCTGCCAGCGGACGCGAGTCGGGGATTCCGTGGCAGATGACTTCGTTGACCGACGTGCACAGTGACTTGCTGAAGCCCCGGTAGTTGAGCGTCGAGGGATAGGCCCCTGCTTCGACCATCGCATCATGGCCGATCCGGTCGAGTTCGTCGGTCGTGATTCCGGGGACCGCTGCCTGACCGACCTCGACCAACGCCTCGGCGGCCACCCGGCTGGCGACGCGCATTGCGTCGATCTCCTCAGCGGTGCGAATCGCACGGCTTGCACGCTCCGGCGGTTGGCCTGTCTCGGCGTACGGGGGACGTTCGATCTCAGCCGGCACCGAGCGCATCGGCCCGACGAGTCCCGCCCGCACGGGAGCCGACGGTGGAGGGGGCAACTTCTTGCGCTTGCGCTTGGCCATCGGTCCCATGATAGGGCCATTGCGGCCGTCGTGGCCTCGCCGGCGACCGGGTCGCGCGGCCCAATCGGGCGTTGGCACTCATGTCGAGCTGGAAGTCAGGCGCCCGGGACTACGAGTCTGCCGCCGATGAGCCCGATGAGCTGGTCGAATCCGCCGACTTCTTGGAGCCGTCGCTCTTGTTGACGTCGCCACCGGAGCCTGATCCTTCCGACGAGCCCGAGCCCTTCGAGGCATCGGAGGTGCCCGATTCGCCCGATGACTTGGATCCCCCGGCCTTGTTACCCGAGGATCCGCGCGAGTCGTTCTTGTAGAAACCGGATCCCTTGAAGGAGATCCCCACCGGGGAGAACACCTTTCGGAGGTCGCCGGAGCACTCCGGGCACTCCGTGAGGGCGTCCTCGCTGATGGATTGCTGGATCTCGAACTCGTGGCCGCACTCGCGACACCGGTAGTCGTAGAGAGGCATGTCGTCTCCCAGTTGCCGTCGTCAGGTTTGGCACTCGTGGGTGGCGAGTGCCAGATACACCACCAAGGTACAGCGTGGTCAGCTGAGGGTAAGAACCGGTGCCGCCGGTAGAGTTCATCCGATGTCTGATCGCAGGAGAGTTACCAAGGCTGTCATTCCCGCCGCAGGACTGGGCACCCGGTTCCTGCCGGCAACCAAGGCCCAACCCAAGGAGATGTTGCCGGTCGTCGATCGTCCAGCAATCCAGTACGTGGTCGAGGAGGCCGTTCGAGCCGGGCTCGACGACATCCTCATCATCACCGGTAGGTCCAAGCGAAGCCTGGAGGATCACTTCGACCGCAACTTCGAGCTCGAGGCGCAGCTGCGCGAAAAGGGCAAGGACGAGGACCTCGCGGATGTGGTCCAGCTGGCAGACCTGGCGGGATTCCACTACGTGCGCCAGGGCATGCCACTCGGCCTGGGCCACGCCGTGTCGGTGGCGCAGCGGCACGTGGGCGAAGACCCGTTCGTGGTCATGCTCGGCGACGACATCATGGTGGACAACTCCGAGGTGCTCAGCGGGATGATCGAAGCCCATGAGTCCACGGGCGCATCCGTGGTGGCGCTCATGGAGGTACCCATCGAGGAGATCGGTGCCTACGGATGCGCCGCGGTCGACGAGGGAGACGGAGACGGCCCGCTGCGCAGGATCACCGACATCGTGGAGAAGCCAGACCCCGAGGTTGCTCCGTCAAACCTCGCGGTGATGGGTCGTTACCTGTTCAACCCCGCGATCTTCGACAAGATCGAGAAGCTCGAGCCTGGCGTGGGTGGCGAGATCCAGCTGACCGACGCGATCGCCGACCTGCTCGTTGACGAGCCCGTCTACGGGTACGTGTTCTCGAAAGGCCGCTTCGACATCGGCAAGAAGATCGACTACCTGCGGGCTACCGTGGAGTTGGCCCTCGAGCGGGATGACCTGCGCGAGGAGTTCCTGGCGGTTCTCGACAACGTCGCACGTCGCGAAGGTCTGGGCGGTTGAGCCCCACCGGAACACACCAATGGCACTAGTTCCATACGAAGATGCGTTCGCCCGGGTCTCCGCCCGGCTGTCGGTCACTGACGCGGCGGAGGTGCCGATTCAGGACTGCGTGGGCCTTGTGACCGCTGAGGACATCCGTTCGCTCGATGACGTACCGCCATTCGACAACACCGCAGTCGACGGGTTCGCTGTTCGGTCGGTGGACGTCACGACGGTGCCGGTTGAGCTCGCCGTGGTTGCCACCATCGCCGCAGGGGCTGCCCCGGTCGTGACCCTGGAAGAGGGAACGTGCGCAAGGATCATGACCGGCGCGCTCATTCCCGACGGAGCCGACGCGGTCGTGATGGTGGAGGACACAGAGCAGGTCCGACAAGACGGGCTCGACGGCGGCGCTGTGGAAGGCGGCACCGTGCGCATCGGACGGCCCGCGCGCGGCGGTGCCCATATCCGCCCGGCCGGGGACGACCTGCGGGTCGGCGACCTGGCGATTCCTGCATCGACGCGGCTGCAGCCGGCTCACGTGGGTCTACTCGCCACCCTGGGCCTGACCGAGGTGAGGGTCCACCGGCCTCCCCGCGTGGGAGTGATGTCCACCGGTGACGAGCTCGTCGGTGCGGGAGTGCCCTTGGCGCCGGGGCAGATCAGGGATTCCAATCGCCAGATGCTTCTCACCCTGTGCTCCCGGGTCGGTGTGGACGCGATCGACCTGGGCTTGGTTCAGGACGACCGGGACGCGATCCGCAATGCGCTCGAGTCGGCTGCTGCGGACTGCGACGCCGTCGTCACCAGTGGCGGGGTGTCCATGGGCGACTACGACTATGTGAAGGCAGTGCTCAACGAGATCGGCGACATGGACTGGATGCAGGTGGCAATCAAGCCCGCCAAGCCGTTCGCGTTCGGCATGATCGGCTCCACAGCGGTGTTCGGCCTTCCCGGCAATCCCGTTTCCTCGCTCGTCAGCTTCGAGCTCTTCGCCCGGCGCGGCCTGCGTCAGATGATGGGTTACCCAGAACCGGCACCGCGCCGGTTGCGCGCCCAGGCGGCGGTGGACTTCAAACGGCATTCCGATGGCAAGGTGCACTACGTGCGCGTCGGGTTGGTGACCGCAGACGCTGCGCTCATGGCTGCGCCAACCGGATCACAGGGGTCCCATCAACTGGCCGCATCGGCGGGGGCAGATGCGCTGGCGGTCATACCGAACGGCGACGGAATCGGTGCCGGTGAGCCGGTGGACGTCATACCGCTCGCCTGAGTCTGGTCAGCCCGGTTCGCCAGCTGAGCCCGCTGGTTGGGGTCGCGGCACATCGCTTCCCAACGCGCTGTCCCCCTCAGTCGGAGGCCTTCTACGATGTCGATGTGCGGGACTCGCCGGTAGTACCTCTGGTCGACACGTTCGGCCGCGTTCACCGGGACCTTCGGATCTCGGTTACCGACCGCTGCAACTACAGGTGCACCTATTGCATGCCGGAGGACGGCCTGGAATGGCTCCCGCGACATGAGGTGCTCAGCTTCGAGGAGATCGAGCTGGTGGCGTCGGTGCTGGTGCGGCGATTCGGCATCGATTCGATTCGGATCACGGGCGGTGAACCGACTGTCAGGGCCAATGTCACACTGCTCGTTTCGAAGTTGGCAGGACTTTCCGACCCCACGCATCCCATCGACCTCTCGATGACCACCAACGGTTCGACGCTTCGCCGGATGGCGACCGACCTGCGTGACGCCGGTCTGGGGCGCCTCAACATCTCGCTCGACTCCCTGCATGCCGACCGCTTCGAACACATCACACGACGTGATGACCTGGACACCGTGCTCGATGGCATCGACGCCGCCGTGGAGGCCGGGTTCGATCCCGTGAAGCTCAACGTCGTCGCGATGGCGGGGATCAACGACGACGAAATCCTCGACTTCGCATCCTTCGGACGCGACCGCGGCGTCACAGTGCGTTTCATCGAGTTCATGCCCCTCGATGCGGATGGGGCGTGGACCGACGCGGCGGTGATGACCCAGGCGGAGATCGTCTCGGTCATAGACGAAGTCCACCCCCTCGAGCCGATCGTTCGCGGCAGTGAGCCGGCCGAGCGATTCCGCTACCGCGACGGTCGTGGCGAGGTGGGCGTGATTCCGAGTGTCACCAGGCCGTTCTGCGAATCCTGTGACCGGATCCGACTCACCTCCGAGGGGGGCTTGCGCAACTGCCTGTTCGCAACCGACGAGGTGGACCTTCGCGCAGTCATGCGTAGTGGTGAACCGAGCGAGACCGTGGAGCGGGAGCTCGTCCAGGCGATCTCATCCGCGGTGGCCGCCAAGGGGGAGGGTCACGCGATCGGCAAGGTGAACTTCATCCGTCCCCGCAAGTCCATGAGCCAGATCGGCGGTTGACCCGGTTGACCGGCACCCGTAGTTGACCAGCACCCGCAGTTGACCCGCACCCAGGGGACCAGGCCCGGCGGCTGATCAGGACGGGGGCTGTGGCCCGCCGTTCGGTGCCGAACCGTCCCCGCGGATGGTCCCACCGGCAGTAGGCAGGTTCCGAGTCCAGGCGGATTGCCACGAGCCGTGCCGTAGCTGTGATCGCCACCGAACTCCAGATGGCAACCCATGCGTTCGCAGCGGCGCTCATCAACAAGGCCTGCACGGAGACGCCGGCTAGCGCCAGCGCATAGATCTGACCGGTGAGCACCATCGGGGGCCTGCCAACCAGCACGATCACGCCGAACCAGTCGAGGTTGTTGCG
>JBPCTP010000542.1:0-4422 GCA_051011615.1 Microthrixaceae bacterium
GCGGAATCGTGGTGCCCGGTGACGTGCCGGATACCTACTCCGGTGGTTCGATCCAGAAGGTCGACCTCAGCGACGGATCGGTCGAGACGGTGTACACCGAGTGCGATGGCCATCAGCTTCGGGCCCCCAACGACCTCGTCATGGATGGCCATGGCGGATTCTGGTTCACAGATCACGGCCTGCGTCTCGAGCGTTCAGCCGACCGCACCGCCGTCTACTACGCCCGCTGCGACGGATCCTCGATCACCGAAGCCATCTTCCCTCTGGCTTCTCCCAACGGGATCGGCCTCAGCCCCGACGGAACGCGGGTCTACGTCGCTGAGACCCACACAGGTCGACTGTTCGGGTGGGATGTCCCTGAGCCGGGCTCCGCCGTCGGATCGGGGCTCATGCCACCCAACGGCGAGCTGGTGTACGCGGCACCGGGTGAGGAACTGTTCGACAGCCTCGCGGTGGACGGCGACGGAAACGTCTGTGTGGCCACGCTCGGCAACGGCGGGATCACCGTCGCAGCTTCAGAAGGAGGCATCGCCGAGCACATCCCCACCGGCGATCCCGTGACGACCAACATCTGCTTCGGCGGAGGGGACCTGAGGACCGCCTTCGTCACGGCCTCGGCCACCGGTCGGCTGCTGCGCACCGAATGGCCCGTCGCCGGGCTGGCACTTCCCCACGCAGCCTGAGCGGAATCAGGGTCGCAAACCTGTACAGCTACTCTGGGGCGGTGTCACGCACCTTCTGGCTCGAGACCCTGGGCTGTCCGAAGAACCAGGTCGACTCGGACAAGATCCGCGCCCAGATGGGCGCCGACGGTCTCACCGAGGCCGCGGACCCCGCCTCGGCCGATGTGGTGGTGGTGAACACCTGCGCCTTCGTCGAGGAGGCGCGCGAGGAGTCGGTCGCCACCGTGTTGGAACTGCACGAGCGCCGTTCGGATCATTCAGAGCTCGTGGTCACGGGTTGCATGGCGGAGCGGTACGGACAGGAGCTGACCGACGCGCTTCCTGAAGCCGATGCCGTGGCAGGGTTCGGTGTCCCCGTGACCCTCGGCGGCACACGCAGCAATGCGGGGTCAGCATCTGCGGAAGCCGCCGTGCCCACGATGGACCTCCTGGAGTTGCCCAGGCCGCCGTCGAGTCGGCCATGGGCCTACGTGAAGGCCGCCGAAGGATGCGACAAGTTGTGCGGGTTCTGTGCCATTCCGAGCTTCCGTGGCCCGCAGCGAAGCAGGAGCATCGAGTCGATCGTCGCCGAGGTCGACACCCTCGCCGCCAAGGAGATCGTGCTCGTCGCCCAGGACCTGGGTGCATTCGGCCGTGACGGTTCAGTGGGGGAGCGGCGGATAGTCGAGCTGGTGCGGGCCGTCTCCGAACGCGTCGACTGGGTGCGATTGCTGTACCTGTTCCCCTCGGAGTTGACCGACGCGTTGATCGATGTCGTGGCGCACTCGCCAGTGCCGTACTTCGACCTGTCCTTGCAGCACACCTCGACTCCTCTGCTGCGCGCCATGCGTCGCCCGGGATCGGCGGAGTCCTATCTGGAACGGATCGATCGCATCCGTTCCCTGCGACCGGATGCTGCGCTCAGGTCCAACTTCATCGTCGGCTATCCGGGCGAGACCGAGGAGGACCACGACAACTTGCTCCGGTTCATTGGAGCGGCGCGACTCGACTGGTGCGGGTTCTTCGCCTATTCCGAGGAGGACGGAACCCACGCCGCGGGTCTGGAGTCGAAAGTGGATTCCGGGTTGGCCGCCGAGCGCCTGGCCGAGGTGCGAGAGCTCCAGGATCGAATCACCGCCCAGAGTCGTGACGAGTTGGTGGGAACCAAGGCGACCGTGCTGGTCGACGAACCCGGCGTCGCTCGCTCGCACAGGGAAGCGCCTGAGATCGACGGCATCATCGAGGTGCCAACTGATCTGGCGGTAGGGGAGTTCCACATGGTCCAGCTCACCGGTTCGGCCGGACCCGACCTGACAGCGGTCGCCGTCGGGGACAACTGATGGCCGAAGCCCAGAGGGATCGCACGTTCGGGCCCTCGGCCGTGCTGACACCCGCCAACGCGATAACCGTGGTGCGGCTGTTGCTGAGCCCGGTCGCGTTCTGGCTGATCGTGGACCAGGGCTCCGGCTGGGGCCTGTTCATCCTCTGGGTCGCCATAACGGCATCGGACAGCCTCGACGGCTACCTGGCGCGAAAGCAGGGAACCACGCGTTCGGGAGCGTTCCTCGATCCGCTGGCCGACAAGGTTCTCGCCCTCGGTGGACTCTGGGCCGTGGTGATCGCCGAGTGGATCGGTGAGGGTGCAGCGGAGCCGAGGGTGTCCGGTTGGCTGATACCGGTGGTACTGATCAGCCTGCGTGAAGCTGTGATCTCGGTGTTCCGGTCGTTCTGGGCGCGCCGTGGTCTCGCGATCCAGGCAAGCAACGTCGCCAAGGCCAAGACGTTCCTCCAGTTCAGTTCTGTCTCGCTCGTGGTGTGGCCATGGACCAGTCCGTATCCGTGGATGGCCACGACCTGCCTCTGGCTTGCCGTCGCTGTGTCATGGATCAGCGCGGCGCAGTACATCCACGCGGGATCGCGTGCCACCTCGATGGGTGAGGGCTGATCCCGGCATCGGATGATTCCCGGGTGTGAACGCCGGCTGAACCAGGGGTGAATCTCTGCATCGGTGCGGTGGCGCACATGGCTTGCACCCGCAGGCCGGGAGTAGGTTCACATCGATGATCGTCGATGTCAGAGTGACGCCGCTCACACGATCACTCGTCGCTGAGTTCGTGGGTACGGCATCGCTGCTGTTGGTGGTGGTCGGCTCGGGGATCATGGCGCAGAACCTGAGCGACGACATCGGACTGCAACTGCTCGAGAACGCGCTCGCAACGGGTGCGGCGCTGGCCGCGCTGATCCTCGCCTTCGGCTCTGTTTCGGGCGCGCACTTCAATCCGGTGGTCAGTATCACCGACGCGGTGTTCGGGGGAATCTCGGCGAAGGTCGCCGCTCTCTACTGCACCGTGCAGGTCGTGGGAGCGGTCGGCGGTGTCGTACTGGCCAATCTGTTCTTCGAGCTCGATGCGGTTTCCATCTCCGGCAAGGACCGCATCGGTACCGGCACCGGCCTGGCCGAGGTGGTCGCGACGATCGGCCTGTTGCTGGTGATCTTCGGCACGGTTCGCTCCGGCAAGGAGGCGCTCGTGCCCTTTGCCGTCGGCGCCTACATCACCTCGGCCTACTGGTTCGCGGCGTCGACCAGTTTCGCGAACCCTGCGGTCACTGTCGGCAGGATGTTCAGCGACACGTTCGCCGGGATCGCACCGGCATCGGTGCCCGGATTCCTGGTGGCGCAGTTCGTCGGAATGGCGCTCGCCATCGGCCTGATAGCGCTGTTGTTCCCCGATGCTGCGCGCATCGCCGGCGATGTCACCCAGCGCCACGAGGAACTCGACTGAGCGAACGCTGTTCGTCATGAACCCGCACGCAGCGGCGCTATCGGCAACAATCGAACGGTGAGCCAAGAACCGGCTGGGCGTCAACCCACCGCACCCGATGACGATGACGAGCCCGGCCAGCCGGGCATTCCAGTCGAATGGGCGGTTGACACAGCCCTCGGGGCTGCAAGCGCCGCTGGGCGGATCGCGTCTGCGTTCTCCAGGAGTACGCCGGGTCGTTTCCTCTCCGACGCTGCACGCGTCGTTTCGGCACCCTTGACCCGCGAAGGCCACGAGTTCCGAGATCGCGCAGCGCCGGCCGCACAGGACGTTCTCAGCACCGTCACCCCGGAGGTGGTCGGAGCGATCGACCTCAACGCGATCCTGGCTGCGATCGACATAAACGCACTGCTGGACGACGTGGACATCGGCGCGATCCTCGACAAGGTCGACGTCGGTGAGATCGTCTCGCGGGTCGATGTCGACGAGATCGTGGCCCGGGTCGACATCGACGCGATCGTGGAGCGGGTCGACATATCCGCATTGCTGGAGCGGGTGGACATCGAGGAGATCCTGGATCGCATCGACCTCAACGAACTGGTGAGCCGTATAGATGTGGACAAGCTGATCCAGGAAACAGAGCTCGGATCGATCATCGCCAGTTCCACAACGGGTGTGGCATCCGAGGCTCTCGACGCGGTTCGCAGACAGGGAGTGAGCCTGGACAATGTCGTGGCGAGGGTTGCCAACCGTGTCGTGCGCCGGGATATCGACGAGTTGCCGCCCGGTCCACCGCTGCTTGTCGAGGCTGAGGTGGTCCAGGGTGAGCTTCCTGCAGGAAGTGCTCCGAGCGACGCAACGGCGCCTCCGGGCGTGGAGGCGAAGCAATGAAGAAGACCGGCCATCGTCAGGCGATCAGCCAGCAGGGCCACTACGCCGGAGGTGTCTCCCGCCTAGCTGCTTTCGTGATCGACCAGGCAGTTGCGACGACCGTGTAC
>JBPCTP010000543.1:0-3452 GCA_051011615.1 Microthrixaceae bacterium
GTCCCCGAAGACGGGATCGAACGGCGTCGGGATGTCGAAGTCGACAGGTGTCACTGTGCCGGCGAACCAGGTGCAGGCGAGCCTCTGGTCAATGGCCACTTGTGGCGTTTCGGCGTCCCCTGCAACCAGTGCGGCGATCTCCGATCCAGCCGCGGCGATTGTGGCCGTTGCCAGTCCGCCGACGTCGAACTCCGACGGCAGGGATGCCGCCTGGGTGATCGTCGGCTGTCGATGGTCCGAGTCGAGTGCCCTGCAGATCGCTTGCCAGATGACCTGACGGTACCGCTCGTCCTTCTGCTCGCGGGCAGCGGTGGGGTCATCGCGCTCCTGCTGCGCGTGCGCTCGATTCGAACTGTGCTCGTTCAACCACGCACCAACGAATCGGACGCCGCCTTTGGCGTAGTTCGTCGGAGGCAAGGAACCAGGAGCTGACGCGAACAGAGCTGTGCACCGAGTTGCCCGCTGTATCTGGCGGTCACTCGGTGCCGCTCTTCAGACCGAGCGCTTGTCTCAACCTGCGGGCGGCTCTGTGGGTGCGGCGACGGCGGCGAGCACGATTGCGAGCTCGTCGAGCAGTCGGTCCCGCATCTGGTGATAGGTGTGTAGCGCACTGTCGCTCTGTCGAATCCCGGAGGAAGAGGTGCCGCGCCATCCACCAAGAATGGAGAATGATTGGGCGGTGCAAACCGAATCGCCGCCTCGATTCCGCCCGGTTCGCGATTTGCGGGCCATCCCTGCTCGGGCCGACGAGGTTTGGACCGTGATCTCAACGCCCGGGCACCTCGAGCAGGTGCACCCGTTCTGCGAACGCAACCCGGTGAGCAGATGGCCGGGTAAGGGGTCCGTCGACGAGGTCCATTACCGCAGTGGATGGATCTACCGTCGGACCTTCACAGACTGGATCGACGGAGTCGGCTACGACCTCGAGATCGGGGCCGAGGGCGAGCCGATCTCGCACGTGTCCTGGCGCATTGAACCCAGTGGTCACGCCGCCTGCGAGCTCGCGATCAGCGTCTGGCCCAGACACCTCACGAACCTGCCCGGGGTGGAGCCGCTGATTCGGCTGTCAGTCGTCGGACCGATGATGCGCCGCTACCTGCGTTCGGTCACCGAAGGGATCAGCTGGTTCGTGACGACCGGCGAACCGGTGGCAGCGAACCAGTTCGGAACCCACCGCTGGTTCTCCGACCGAACCTGACTGCCCGCTCGGAGCGAGGAACCCACCGCTGGTTCCTCGATTGGCATCAGTAAGCCGGCGCTGAAACGGACCGACCGAAGTGACCCAGGAACGCGCCTGCGGTTCATCCATTGGGGAGTAGCGAGTTCAGAGCGCCCGGTGAGAACTGGTGGGACCGAGACACGTGCGACCGATCAGACCAAGGCGACGGAAAGGTGTGCTGCCTGGCCTTGGACCTGCTGTCATGTGCACGGCGGAATGGACCTACTTCCCCAACCGCGCCATGGCGAGCAATGAACGGAGCGAAGCCAATGAACCCGAGCCCGAACGACTACGACGACACCACGAGGACTGTCGACACCAGCATCGGTGAGCTGAGCTATGTCGGCGGCTTCCCCACCGATGAGACCGTCCGCAAGGCGTATGACCAACTCGACCTGCAAAGGGCGACCCAGGTCTACCTGGAGTTCATGCCGTTCATGTCCCAACAGGCGATCTTCGACAGCCACGAGAACGAGAGCGGTCTAAGGGAGAACCGCGATGTTGGCGTGTTCGACTACCAGGCGCAGGGCAAGGTCAACTCGATCGGGCTCACCTACAACACAGAGAGCATCTACTGCTCCGCTTGTCTCAACGTTGAGCATGGCCCGGTCGTTGTCGAGACACCGCCAAACATATTGGGAGTGATCGACGACGGCTGGATGCGATACGTCACCGACGTCGGCAACGCCGGACCCGACCAGGGCGAAGGAGGTTCGTTTCTCTTGGTGCACGACGACTACCAGGGGGAGCTTCCAGGTGGTCATTACGTGTTCCGCACCCCGACCTTCAAGAATTGGGTCATGGCACGCGCGTTCGTCAGCGATACGGGCGAGGGTGAGAGCGCCCTGAGTTGGTATCGGGAGAGGTTCCACATCTACCCACTGGCGGCTGGCCCCGACCAGGAGGCGGCATACGTGGCCTTTTCCCAGCAGCACTTGCGCACGACCCATACTCGTGACATTTCGTATCTCGAACGTCTGGCCGAGACGGTCCACTACGAACCCAGCGTTGCCTTCACCCCGTACCAGCTCGGTCTTCTCAAATCGATCGGGATCGAGAAGGGACAACCATTCGAACTGAGTGACCGGACTCGGTCACTCTTTGGTGAAGGCATCGAGATCGGCGACGCGATCGCCAAGGCAAACGCGTACGCCTGTCGGCTCGAAGGGGTGCGGGCGTACCCCGACCGCAAGTACGAGAACCTCTTCCTAGGTGGTCGTCACGACTTCATGTCCGGCGACGCCCAGTGGCTCGACGCCCGAACGCTCTTCCACTACGAGGCAATCGTCGTGACCCCGGCCATGGCAGCCAAGATGGTCGGGGTCGGTTCCCAGTACCTGGCGTGCTACCGAGACTCCAACGACGACTTCCTGATGGGTCAGCATCGCTATCGGCTCCACCTGCCGCCGGACATTCCAGCCGCCGACTTCTGGTCCGTTACCGCCTACCACCCCGAGACGAGATCTCTGCTGGCAAACGGGCAGGACAAGCCAGCCAAGAACAGCTACGAAGACCTGCATTGGAACGACGACGGTTCCATCGACCTCACATTCGGCCCCACACCACCGGACAGCCACGAACAGAACTGGATTCGGACCCTGCCCGATCAGGGATGGCAGATCCTGCTCCGCCTGTACGGTCCACTCGATGCCTACTTCGACAAGACCTGGAAGCCGGACGACTTCGCAAGAACCGACTGACCATCGCGCGCTCCCTCGGTTCGAGCCCGAGAGGAGAATCGAACTCCTGACCTGCTCGCCACGAGGTATCGGACACTGAACGCTGTGCGACCCCACCACAGACCAGCGGACTGCCGGAGGCGCAATGAGCGTTGTGCGCCGAGTTACGCGGCCTCAAGCTCAGGGGCGCTCCGAGTTCTCACGAGGTGCCGATGCCTGCAAGTGTCGCCAGCTCTTCGAGTCCTGCCTTGAACGCCTCACCGATTGACTTGTAGCCGGGTTCAGTGCCGCTGGGAACCAGCACCTTCAGTGCCTTGGGGCGAATCGAAAGCTCGAGTGGCGATTCGAACTGCACAGCCTCGCCGTCGAGCCCCGCGAGGATGGTCTCGTCGGACTCAATGCGCAGGCTGCCGGTCTCCCACGACCTGACCGCGGACGTTGACGTGCCCTTCGCGGTTGTGCCTTCGCCGGCTGCGTGGATGCCAAGGGTGCCACTGCCGAGACTGGGGCGGCGCCCGAAGTCAGGCGGTCCGGAGAAGAGGTAGGGATTGTTG
>JBPCTP010000544.1:0-7437 GCA_051011615.1 Microthrixaceae bacterium
CGAGTGTCTATGCGATGTCCTCGCCGCTGCAACGAATACAGCGCGACATCGAGGTGCTCAAGGGCCATGTCGTGTTCGACTGGGACCGAAGCGCGGAACTCGCAGGCCGCATCCAACTCGGCATGGAGCTCGGCCCGACCGACATGGTCTAGGCGCCAGTTGCGATGTCTTCGTCTCGCATCCGGCGCTTCAGCATCTTGCCCGAGGCGTTGCGGGGCAGCTCATCGAGGGTGAAACGCATCTGCGAAGGGATCTTGAACGACGCCAGGTGCTCGGCCAGCCAGGAACGCAGCGCCGGGCCATCGATCGACTCCCCGTCCCTGAGGCGGATCGTGGCAGCAACCTCCTCGCCGAGGCGGTCGTGCGGTATGCCGTACACGGCTGCTTCGTACACCGCGGGGTGTTCGTAGATCGCAGCCTCCACCTCGGCGCAGTACACGTTCTCGCCACCGCGCAGCACCATGTCCTTGGCTCGGTCCTCTATGTAGAGGAACCCCTCGTCGTCGAGACGCCCGAGGTCACCGGTTCGTAGCCAGCCGTCCACGATTGTTTCCGCCGTCGCATCCGGTCGCCTCCAGTAGCCGTCGATGAGGTGCGGACCACCCATCCAGATCTCGCCCAGCTCTCCCGCCGGAACTGCATTGCCGTGGGGATCACGCACCTCGAGTGAGAGGATCGGCGTACCGCGGCCGGTCGAGGTGGGATGGGCCAGGTAGTCCTCGCCCGAGTTCTGGGGGCCATAGGCGTTGGTCTCGGTCATGCCGTAGCCGATGTTGGGGCCACCGCCGCTGAAGTTGTCCTCGACGCGCCGCACCAACTTGGGCGGAGCCGGTGCACCACCGCCGCCGATCTTCTGCAGACTCGAGGTGTCACGGCGCGCGAACTCCGGGCACTCGAGCAGGTCCCAGCTCTGGGTCGGCACACCGACGAACTGCGTTACCTGCTCGCGTTCGATCAGTTCGAGGGCACGCTGCGGTTCCCACCGGTGCATCATCACCAGCCTGAAACCACCCAGGAACGAGCCGAGCATCACCGGCACACAGCCGGTCACGTGGAACAGCGGCACAACGAGGATGAACACCGGTGGTGCCGGCGCCGACCCGGCGCCGCTGCGGTTGGAATCCGAGGACTGCTTCGCCGAAGCAGTGCGCACGATCTCGGCCATTGCTCGGCAACCGAAACCGGCCAGAGCCTGCAGCACCGCTCGGTTTGACGAGACAGCACCCTTGGGGCGACCGGTGGTGCCCGAGGTGTAGAGGATCGTGGCGTACTGCTCCCCGTCGACCTCTACCTCGGGCATGGGCGCGCCGTGGACAATCACGTCCGTCCATGCCAGAACGCCGTCGGGCAGTTTGTCGCAACGGACTCCGACGAGAGGGATCGCGCGGGCTGCACATGCATAAACGACTCGCTGCACCCGGGTTTCATCAGCGATCACGAGTTTGGGCTCACAGTCATCGAGCGCGTACTCGATCTCCTCGGTCACCCACCATGCGTTGAATGACACCGATATGGCCCCGATCGACGTGATCGCGGCGAACGAGATCACCCACTCGGGAAGATTTCGCATCGAGATGGCAACGCGGTCCCCCGGCTCGATACCGAATCGGTCGACCAGCGCCGCAGCGAGCGCGTCGACATTCGCGAGCGTCTCTTCGAAAGTCCACCGCTCGTCCTCGTAGACCAGAAAGGTCGCCTCGCCGTGGGGACGCGCTGAGTCGAACAGCTCCCGCAGCGTCCGGTGTGCGTTGGCGAACACCGGCATGTCCCGGCCGGCGACGTCCTGCAGCGCGACCTCGAAACGCTGCCCCGGGGCGGTCACGGCCGCAACGGCCTCTTCGTATTTCACGCAGCTCGTTCTAGTTGCCCTCGTAGAACTGCGCATACCAACGGCGGAATTCCGAGACCGGTCCGTCGCCCTTCACCAACAGGGGCTTTTCGCGAAAGACCTTGTCGCGCCAGATGGGCACGTCCGCCTGGATGCCGTAGGACCCGGTGACGCCGTCCACGATCTCTTCCGCCAGCGGCTCCATCGCATCGGGAAGGTAGAAGAACCACAGCAGCCGCACGTTTCGGCGGTCGATCGGCGTGGTCGCCGTGTACACGGTCATCAGGTCCGGCACCCTCAGGTAGGCGATGCCAGGGCCATAGGTCCAACGGGTGAAGGGCTGCAATCCGGCCTCGTCGAAGATCTCGGTCACCTTGGAGAACGGACCGTCGGTCTCGAACTTGGAGGTCGATTCATCCAGGGCCGCGCGCCTGTGGACGAAATGGAAGTGCGTGTAGTCCACATTGTTCTCCGCCATGTCCTGGATCGCGGATTGGAACTCGGTTTCGAAGATGTGTGCATCTCCGTAGCCCTCTTCGTCTGGTTCGGGGATGGGCGGCACCTCGTAGTTCGGCTCCGCACCGCCGGCGTGGTACCAAAAGAGGATCATGCCGTTGATCTCACGGCTCGGATACGACTTCACGCACGCCTTGGAGGGAATCCTCGAGTCGCTGTAGGGGATCTCGACACAGGTGCCATCGGTTCCGAACTCCCATCCGTGGTACGGACACGCGATGGTCTCGCCCGACACCTCGCCGCCGCCTAGGTGGGCGCCCATGTGAGGGCAGTGGGCGTCGACGACGCTCACCTCGCCGCTGTCGGTGCGGAACACGACCAGCTCACGAGCACACGCGATGGTCGAGATCGCCTCACCCGCCACGAGTTCACCGGACGCGGCCAGCGCGTACCAGCCATTCGGCACCGGAGGCGGCTCCGGACGGTTCTCCACCTCGTAGGGCACGTCTTCGGGAGCGAGCGGTATGCCGCGCGAGCGTGTGGCCCGCCGATCCAGGAGCGGATTCTCCAGCCGCTTGGGAATCACGTCCTCGTAGCTCGCGACCGTGTCGTTCTCCGTCTCAGTCATGTCTGTCTCAGTCATGGTCCCCACTCACAGTTCTGTTTTCAGGCTCACAGTTCAGGGTCGCCGGGTGAGCCCGGGGATCCCTCTTCCATCGGCTTGCGCAACGGCACGATCATCATCGAGAAGTCGGCCGCCGCGATCACATGGTCGCTTCCGTCGTCGCCCGTTCCACCCAGCACCTTGCACTCGACGACGATGAGTTGCTTGCCGGCCTTTACGACCTCGGCACGAGCCAGCACCTCATCGGTCCGGGGGCGCCCGAGATAGCGAACATGCATGTCCGCGGTCACCAATGTCTCGCGCATCGGATCGAACCCGCTGAAACGTGCCGCGGCGAGGGCGCATGCCAGGTCGACCAACGTGGCGATGGCCCCTCCGTGAAGTGCACCGGTGAAGCCCAACGCCGTCGGCGCGACCGGCATCGTCACCTCTGCAACTCGCTCGCCCACGTCGGGGCGGTCGAAGTCGAGCTGCAACAGGTCATGCAGCGGGATTCGTACCTCTCCGGCAGCTTCGAGGCTGTCGGCGTCCACCTCCGAGGGGCTCATGGTTTACTACGCGGCGCGCCGCGTTCTCCCGGCCAGCGGGATCCACCGATCGTGTCGGCGTAGGGCCAGAAGGCATCGGGGTCAAGTGCTTCGTCGAGCGTGATCTCGCGCGCGGTGTGCTGTGTCGTCACCAGCTCTGCGGCTGCATCGCCTCGCATCGGCAGGAGCTCGGTGTCGGGGTCCCCGAGACTCTCGTGCCGGGAGAAATCGCCGTCGAGCGTCTACACATATCTGGCGATTCCGGCAGTACGCACATGCACCACGTGTGGCGGGAAGTCGTAGGACTTCTCCGCACCGCCAGCTGCGCGCGACACCTTGATCCACCATTCGTGGTCTTCCACCTCCTCGTTGTCAGATCCGGGTCCGTCGGTCTGACGGGTACCCGAGACCGAGCCGGAGTAGGTCATGAAGGTGTGGCCCTGGTGCGTGGCACTCGCCTGCACGCCGTCTCCGAGGCGGAAGTAGCGGATCGAACACGGGAATTTGGGCTGCCCATTGGTCTCGCGGCTTCCGAAGATGGCTGCCTCCTGGTCGATCCCGATGCCGAGGCTGTACTGGCCGTCGATGCCACGCCAGGTGGCGGGCACCTTGGTGGAGATGCCGAATTCGGGCTCACCGAGCACAGGCACGCAGTACACGCCGATGGTCACCGTGGGCTCGCCCCATGGGGTCATACCCGGCGGCAACAGATCCGCGATGCGGTCAGCATCTGTTGAGTACCTGATGACGAGCTTGGGTATGCCCATCACCTCTGCGGGTCGGGTCATCGGTTGGTCAGTCATCTTGTCCCCCTGGTGTGATCAAGCCTGCGACAACAGCCGCAAGTGTCGCGTGGCAGAGCGGTTCGAGCTCCGCTGGTTCGGCCATCGCTTCGAGCGTTTCGCGGCTGACTCGATCGTCAACAACTCCGGCCCACAACGATCTGGCCCGCAGGTCCTCGGGCACCCTGTCCTCCGAGCGCCACGCACCGATCAGGAACCCGGCCACGCACATGAGAATCGACCGGAGACCGTCACGAGCCGCAGGCCCTCGCAGACCAGCAGCCTCCAGCTCCCCGAGAAGCGCCACCTCGAGTGGCAGCTCCAACAGCGTGGTCGCTCCGACCTGGCTGGCAAGGGCCGTGACATTGCGGTGCTCGATGGCGTTGCGCCAGATGTTGACCGAAGCAGAGGTGACCCGATCCTGCGGCGTGGTGCCCCGTACCTCTGCGTCAGCCAGACGTTCGGCCATCAGCGAGATGACCGACAGCACCAGCTCGTCGCGGTTTCCCACGTGCCAGTAGATGGTGTTGGTGGTGACACCCAGCTCCGAGGCGAGCCGCCGCATGGTGAGCGAATCGCCGCCCTCGCGCTCGACCAGTGAGAGCGCAGCTTCGGTCACGTCGTCGGCGGCGAGCCCGGCATGTGCTGTGCGCATGCGTGAGGTGGTTCCGGCAGCCGTCATCGGGAACTGACTCTTGCACACTGTTCAAGGGTGTGCAAGGGTGCTCGAATCACTTGAACAGTGTTGCAGAGAACCTGTTCGCCCAATATCGCCGAGCTACCCGGGGGTAGAACCGATGCCGAATCCGACCGATGGAGTGGACACCTCCAACGCCCCCTACGTGATCGTGTCGTCCGACACCCACGCCGGGCTGCAGGTGGACGAGTACCGCGACCACCTCGAGTCCAAGTACCACCGTCAGTTCGACCAGTGGGCTGCCGAGCGCCACAACCACCGCCGCCTCATGGAAGAGACCAACGGCGAGTACGTCGAGAAGTGGGAGAGCGAGAACGAGGTCGGCCTCCAGGGTGCGTACGACCCCGAGATCCGGGACAAGGAACTCGACGCGGACGGCATCGCCGGTGAGGTGATCTTCGCCGATGGCGACGCGGTAACGGGCCAGGAGTCCCCGCCCTTCGGTGCAGGTCTGGCCGCCGGGCAGATCGAGGATCCCGAGCTCGCCTTCGCCGGCGCCCGGGCCCACAACCGCTGGCTGGTCGAGTTCTGCGCCACCAATCCCCCCCGGCGCGCCGGTGTGGCGCTGGTGCCGATCATGCACGACGTCGAGGAGTCCGTTCGCGAGATCGAGTCGTTGGCCGGCAAGCCGGGAATCAAGGGGATAATGATCCCCACGATGTGGCACGGGAATCCGAGCTACGGCCACCCGATGTACGACCCGGTCTGGGCGGCATGCGCGGAGGCAGGTCTGGTCGTGCACACGCACTCGGGTGAGGGCGACTGGGATTCCTACAACGAGAACCTCGCCCAGTTCGTGCTCGAGGTGCCCTTCTGGACCCACCGCACGCTGTGGCAGTTGCTGCTGTCGGGCAAGTTCGACAAGTTCCCGAACCTCAAGTACGCACCCGTCGAGTGCGGCTCGTACTGGCTGGGTGACCTGTTGTGGAAGGCCGACACCAGCTTCGGGGCCAACCCCAAGGTCAAGAAGCTCAGCGCACTCACCAAGGGCCTGATCCAGAAGCTCCCGTCCGAATACGTGGGCACGAACGTCTTCATCGGCGCGTCGACCATGAGCCGCGAAGAGCTTCGCCGCCGCTGGGTGAACGGCATCGACGCCCTCATGTGGGGCACTGACTACCCCCACCCCGAAGGCTCCTGGCCACACACGAGGGAGAGACTGGAGAACGATTTCCAGCAGATCTCCGTCGAGGACACACGACTGCTGCTGGGGCTCAATGCAGTTCGTTGCTATGACCTCGACCTTCCGGCGCTGGAGAAAATCGCAGCCGATGTCGGGCCCACACCCGAGCAACTCAACCAGAACGCCGACCTGCGGACGCCACCGAACGCGATTCGCGAAGCACGTTGGTGGTTCGACGACTACGGCATGGAGTACCCAGGAGACATGGAGCACCCAGGGGACACGGAGTACCCCGGATGAGCGACTTGGGGCCCATCAATTGTTCGGGTGCGGTGGCGGTCGTGACCGGCGGTGCGGGGGGCATGGGCCGGTCGATCGCCACCGCACTGCTCAAACGCGGTGCCACCGTCGTGATCGCCGATGTCGAACAGGGCGCGCTGGAGCGCACCACCGAGGAACTCGGATCCCAGCACGACCAGGTCGGAGGCAAGGTCACGGGCGTGGTCACGGACGTCTCCGATGAGGACTCGGTGGCGGCGCTGGCGGACCGGGTCTACTCGGACCACGGTCGCTGCAACCTGCTGTTCCTCAACGCCGGGGTCACCTCCGGCGGCGGTGGCCTGCCGTGGCAGCAGGAACCCAACGACTGGCGCTGGTGCTTCGGGGTCAACGTCTTCGGAGTGGCGATCGGCACCAGTGAGTTCGTGCCACGAATGATCGAGTCCGGGGAGGCCGGGCAGGTCATCACCACTTCCTCGGGAGACGGCGGCTTTGCCCCCGTGGCCCAGGCATCGGTGTACGCAGCGTCCAAGGCCGCGGTGACCTGCTTCACCGAAGCACTCCAGCTCAACCTCATCCGCGAGGAGGTGCTGATCGGCGCCTCGGTGTTCTACCCCTCTGGCGGCCTGATGGACACCGGCCTCTACACGGCTGCGCGCAACCGCCCCGAGCACCTCCAGCGCAAGGGCGAGGGCACCGGTCGCAAGTCGTTCACCTTCGACGAGCTCAAGGACCGCATCGCCACCGCCACCGGCAGCGAACCGAAGGTGGCCGACATGGAGGCTCTCGGCGAATTCGCGGTCGACGGAGCACTCGAGCGGCGCTTCGTGATCGCCCACGACCTCGACGACACAGCAGACCTGCTGCACCGCCGAGCTGATGCCATCGGCAACGCCCAGCTCCCGCCGGCGCACAAGATCGGGATCTGAGCGGTGGCGGTGGACACCTACGGCTATGTCTCTGCGGACTCCCATGTCACCGAACCACCGGACTGCTACGCCGACTACATAGACCCGGCGTTTCGGGACCGGGCCCCCTACATCGAGCACCACCCAGAGCGCGGAGACCTGTACGTGATCCCGGGAATGGATGCCATGTCGGTACCCATGGGACTCGTCGC
>JBPCTP010000545.1:0-5417 GCA_051011615.1 Microthrixaceae bacterium
GGTTTCGTCAAGCTCGCACTGCGCCACCGGGTGCCGGTGATCCCGCTGGTGGCCCATGGAAGCCACGACGCGATCATCGTGCTCACTCGCGGTGAAGGGCTGGCCCGGCTGCTGGGCTTCGACCGCCTGCGCATCAACGTCATGCCGATCGTGGCCGGTCCTCCTTGGGGCATCGCCCCGGTGCAGTTGCCCACGTTCCCCCTGCCGGCGAAGGTCACGGCCCGCGTGTGCGAGCCGATCGACTGGAGCCACCTCGGGCCCGATGCCGCGGATGACCCCGAGGTCGTGAGGCACTGCTACGAGGAGACCCTCGGTCGGATGCAGGCGAACCTGGACGAGCTGGTGGAGGATCTCCCGCATCCCGTGCTGGCGCGGGTCACGACCGCCCTCGGTCTCGATCGTCTGCCACTGGTGGGGCGCGCCGGGCGGGACTCGTGATCACCACCCGGCTTCGGGTTGGCGCGCCGGCGGCAGCGGTCCACGAGCTGCTGGTCGACGTCGACTCGTGGACCATCTGGTCGCCCCACGTCGCATCCGTTCGGTCCGAGAGTCGTCGGCTGCACGACGGCTGGCAGGGCGACACCCGTGCGTTCTTCTCACCCTCGGCAACACCAATGGTCGTGGACCGGGTCCGACCCGATGGTGGCTACTCGTGGCACTCCGAGGTCGGCCCCTGGAGGCTGGACTACGACAACGCGGTGCAAGATGCGGGTGATCACTCGGTGCTCGAGTTCACCGCACGGCTGTCGGGGCCCGCTGCCCGCTGGATCGAAATGCTCGCGGCTCCGTTGTCCCGGCTGGGCCAACGGCGGCGGATGACCAGGCTCGCTGCACTCGCCGAGTTGATGTCCAAGCCCGGCCGGCAGTCAGGTTTCGGCACCAACTGAGGTCTCCCGAGGCCTGAGGTACTGCGCCGTGTCGACCCAGCTTCGGGGACAGGATGGTCAGGGCCCGTTCTGGTCCGGTGAAAGGCGATCGAGCACCGATGCCATCTTCCTGGCCTCCGACGATGTGATCCCCTCGCCGAAGACATGCTGGATGCCTCGGAGGTGAGTCCTCGCCGCACTGCGCAGCAGCCTCCTGCCTTCGGGGGTCAGGCACGCGATGCGCCCGCGGTGGTCCTGCGGGTCCACTTCGCGTGACACCAGGGCCTTGCGTTCCATGCGATCGACGATTCGGGTGCAGTTGGCCCGGCTGAACAGCGTTGCTTCTGCCACGGCGCTCATCCGCATGCGACCGCCGTGCTCGGAGAGCTGCACCAGCACGTCGTACCACTCGATGGGAATGCCGTGTTCCTCCCTGAGTTCGGAGTCGAGGGTCTGGGTCGCGAGCGCGTGATATCGAAGGAGTGCCCGCCAGGCCGCCATGGCTGTGGCATCGGGTCGGTCATTTGGTTCGCCGGGAATAGTTGCAAGTGTAACCATTGTTGATGGGTGATGAGCGCAACAAACAGGAGGCCCAGAGTGACCAACACAGGACCCATCGACAAGCGGGCAGCAGGAGACCGTTTCCACACCCAGATCGGGTGGCTCGACTCATGGCACTCGTTCAGCTTCGGGCACCACTACGACCCACGCGAACAGGGTCACGGACTGCTCATCGTGAACAACGACGACGTCGTCGACCCGGGTTCTGGATTCGGCGCACACCCACACCGGGACATGGAGATCGTGACCTGGGTACTCGAGGGCGAGTTGGAGCACCGAGACTCCGAGGGAAACGAGGGCGTCATCGCGCCGGGCCTGGCACAGCGCATGTCGGCCGGCACCGGCATCATGCACTCCGAGATGAACCACAGCGCGGTCGAGCCAGTCCACTTCGTGCAGATGTGGGTCGTACCTGACACCAACGGCTTGTCGCCGGGCTACGAGCAACAGGATGTGTCGGCTGACCTCGCCTCCGGTGGCCTCGTGCCCGTGGCCTCCGGCGACGGCAGCGCTGCGATCACCATCAACCAGCAAGGCGCCAGGCTCTGGGCTGCGCGTCCCCCGGCCGGAGGGTCGCTCATGGTGCCGGCGGACGCCTTCGCCCACGTCTTCGTGGCGAGGGGCGCCGTGGAACTCGCAGGCCAGTCGCTGGAACGTGGCGATGCAGCCCGACTGCACGGTGCTGGCGAGCTCGAACTGACGGCATCGACCGACTCCGAGATCCTGATCTGGAGCTCGGATTCAGAGGCACGGCGATGATGACCCAGGATCCCGCCCCCACCCTGCACATCGGCGCCTTCAGCGGCAGTGGGCGGCCCGACGGTTGGGGTGCCCGGGTGCTCGCCGCCGCCGGCGAGGCCTCGCCCGAGAGGCTCGAGTTGGTGGAGCTTCCCGTGCACCTGCCGCACTACGACGCCGAGGCCGACCGAGACGAATCCCCAGCGGAGGTGGCAAGCCTGCGCTCGGCTGTGAACGGGCTCGATGGCCTCATCATCGTGTCCCCGGAGTTCAACCACTCGGTGCCCGGCGTGCTCAAGAACGCTCTCGACTGGCTGTCGCGGCCGGCATACAGGTCACCGCTGCGGGATCTCCCGGTCACCGCCATCGCATTCTCGCCAGGGCCGGTCGGCGGCGCACGCGGTCTGGGTCAGCTCAGGGCAGTACTCACGGGCACGGCCTCCGCGCTGCTGCCGTGGCCCGACCTGGCGGTCGGAAACGTCGCCGAGAAGTTCGACGGTGACCGTTTGGTCGATGAGACCGTGGAGCGCCGGCTGGCCGCACAGCTGGAGGCCTTTTCCCACTGGGTGGACGCCGTGTCGACGTATCGGGCAGCGATGCACGCCTGAGCGCAGCGCACTCAGATCCGCGGTGAGCAGGCTGTGCCGGAGCGCGCACGGCGCAGCAGCCTGAACCCGTAGGCGGTGCCCCCCAGCCACAGCAGTGTGACGGCCACGCCGACGACCACGACGTTGTCCCGCACTAGAGATGCGAGTCCGGTGCCGCCGAGCACGGTGACCAGCACCGCAATCGTCAGGGGCAGGTGGCAGGGGCAGAACACGAACGAACCGAACAGCCAGAGCTTTCCCCTGGACTCGAGGCCGGGGTCGACTTCCAGGATCCCCGTCGCGGTGGGCACTCCTTCGAGCAACCCCGCGGAGGACCCAGATGAGCCGTCGTTGGCTTCGAAGGTCTCGGGAGGGTTCCGCTGTTGCATACCCCCAAGGGTACCGATCGGAAACGCGAGTGCAAGCCCGCTGGACGTTGCTGGGCTGGGCCCGGAAAGCAGCCGCAGTCATGATTGTGCCGGCGAGGCAATGCTGCGGGCTGGCTAGGGTCAGGGGCGACCTGAGGGAGGTTCCCGCCTTGCACGAGCCATCGAAGACTCCGTGACCAACGGCTGATGGCGCTCGTCTCGCCCTCCAGGCGGTGGCTCGTCGCCCTCGGCGCCGTGCTGATACAGCTGTGCCTCGGGGCCATCTACTCCTGGTCGGTGTTCACCCCGGGTCTGCAGGATGCGGGCTGGTCGAGGACGCAGACCCAGGTCGTGTTCTCGGTGAGCCTGGCGACCTTCGCCGTGGTCATGGTGCTCGCGGGCCGCAGGCTCAAGACCTGGGGACCCAGGGCTCTGGCACTCAGCGGTGGCCTCACCCTCGGGGTCGGCTACCTGATCGCATCGCTCAATGGTGGCGACGACTTCACGACCGTACTCGTGGGGATCGGGCTCGTGGCCGGCGCAGGCATCGGCCTCGGATACGTGGTGCCGATCGCCGTGGGCATGCGCTGGTTCCCCGACAGCAAGGGGATGATCACCGGCGTCGCGGTTGCCGGGTTCGGGTTCGGCGCCCTGATCTGGATCAAGCTGGCCGGGTCGTGGGGCGAGCTGATCGACCGCATCGGACTCGACGGGACGTTCCGCACCTATGGCTTGGTGTTCGCGGTCCTCGTTGCGGTTGGCAGCCTGATGATGGTGATGCCGCCGCAGGGCTGGAAGCCCGAAGGCTTCAGCACACCCGATGTGGGATCGGGAGGTGAGGCGTTCACGCCGAGGGAGATGCTCCGCACCCCCCAGTTCCACATGATCTCACTCACCTTCATGGTGAGTGCCGGTGCGGGGCTGATGGCAGTCGGCCTGATGAAGCTGTACCCGATCGAAGCGCTCGTCGACAACGGCGTCACCGAACTCGAGGCCAACGCCATCGCCGGTACCGCAATGGCGGTGTTCTTCAGCATCGCCAACGGAATCGGTCGGCTCGCATGGGGAACCCTGAGCGACCGGATCGGCCATCGGCGGTCGGTGGTGACGATGGCTGCAACCCAGGGTTTGTTCCTGCTGGCCTTCACCGCTGCGGCGGGCAACGAGTACCTGCTCTATCTGTTCGCGGCGCTGGTCGGATTCAATTTCGGTGGCAACTTCGCGCTCTTCCCAGTCTTCACCGCCGATGAGTTCGGCGACGAGGTGGTGGGGGACAACTACCCGTGGGTGTTCCTCTCCTACGGTGCCGGAGGGATCATCTTTCCCATACTCGGTGGTTGGTTCGGGGACGCCGGCAGCTTCCCGGTCGCGTTCGTGATCGCGGCCGTCCTCTGCTGGGTCGGCGCGCTTGCGGCGTTCCTGGTCTTTCCACCGAGCCACAAAGAGGCGACCCTGCCCTTCAACGTCCACCGATTCCTGCACAACCTGCACCTGTTCGAGGCGCCACCGTCATCCTCGCAGGAGCAAGGGTGAAGAGCACGGCCGATCTGGGTGCGACCTGGATCGGCCCGATCGAACCCGGCGGTGGCCCTGACCGTCACCGTCCGGCCTACCAGCTCGCCCGCTCCTTCACCGTCGACGGTGAGGTTCTCAAGGCGGTGCTCCACGTCACGGCTCACGGCCTGTACGAGGCCTTCTTGAACGGTGAGCGGGTTGGCGACGCCGAGTTGACGCCGGGGTGGACCGCGTACCGGTCCCGGCTCCAGGTCCAGACCTTCACGGTGACCGACCTGGTGGTTCCGGGCTACAACACCGTCGGGGCACTGCTCAGCGACGGATGGTGGCGGGGTCAGAACAGCGGGCCCCGCCGGGCCAACGACTACGGAGCCACCACGGCACTGTTGGCGCGCCTGGAGGTCACCCTCGACCACGGCAGCACCCTCGTCGTCGCAAGCGACGGGTCGTGGCGCTCGGCGCCGAGTCACATCCTCGCAGCCGACCTCATTGCCGGCGAGGTCCACGACCTCCGGCAGCGCCGACCCTGGAAGCAGTTGGACGCCTGGTCAGCGGTTCGTGTGGAGGAACCGACCGGAGAGACGCTCGTGGGTTCCGTCGCGCCTGCGGTCCGGCGGATCGAGGAGCTGCGTCCGGTCTCGGTTCGAGAGTTGGCACACGATCGTTGGGTCGTCGACGTCGGACAGAACATCTGCGGGTGGGTACGCCTGACCAAGCTCGGCCCGGCCGGTACCTCGGTCACCCTGACCTACGGCGAGTGGCTCGATTCCGCGGGCGACGTG
>JBPCTP010000546.1:0-3345 GCA_051011615.1 Microthrixaceae bacterium
GGGCTGTACCCACCGCTCGATGATCCGCATGGTTCCATGAGGAACCACCCCAGCTGTCGCGATAGTTGATCGACAGCAGGACATCGGGCTGGTGGCGACGGATGAGCCCTGCGAGATCGCGTCGCAGCGCCAGATCGGCCACCAAAGTCCCATCGGCCCAACCGAGGAACTCGATGTTGCCCACGCCCACCTCGGCGCAGCTCGCCGTCTGTTCCGCGCGCCGAAGCGGCCCGACTTCGTCCGGTGACATGGTGCTGATGCCCGCCTCGCCAGCAGTCACCAAGGCGTAGGCGACGGTCTTCCCCTGAGCTGTCCAGCGTGCAACCGCACTGGCTGCGCCGTACTCCATGTCATCGGGGTGAGCGACCACGGCCAGTGCACGGGTCCAGTCCTCGGGCAGCGGCTTCAAGTCCTCAGTCATCGCGCAGACGGTAGCGGGAACCGACGCCACAGCTGTCGAGTAGTGAGATCGACGCGGGCCCTACGGAAGCGAGCGCTACACGACGGCCGTCGTGGTTGATGTTGGGGAGCAACCTTCAGCTGGGTGGAGACCTCGATCGCACAGCAGCTGGGCACGCCCACCACTGAGGTGTTGGATCGCGATGGGATCGTGATCAACAGGGTGCGGCGGGCGACCCACTGCTTCGGTACCGCGGGGGAATCACGCTCAATGTCGATTTCAATCGATTGGCCCTGACGCATCCCACCATCGGATACCCAGGTTTGGGTAACTCTGCACCACAGGAAGCGCCGAATGGCGAGGGCATCACTCCCCGGCAACTCGGCACCCGTGAGCGGTGGGTGGTCGGTGAACTCTCAGTTCTGGCCGGCGAGAGCCCCACCGAATCCATGAGCGACACCGTCCACTGGGTGTCCCGTCTGGAGGTGACTCCGAACGGTTGACGAAGCAGGAGCGTTGCGAACTGCACCCGCGATTCCCCCCTCGGGTGACAAGGACTGCGTGGACTCGGTACACGAGGGAAGCCGTCAAATGCGGGAAGTCGACGTGGGATCGCTGACCGCGGCGTGATCCCATCCGGTCACTCGCTCCGACACGCCGAAGGCCAGGAGTCAGGCGACGGTGGTCTTTGCGTTACACCCGTGTCCAGGTGCCGAGACCGGTCTCGTCGTAGAACTCCGAGCGAACCGACACTGCTGTGCCGTCGACCACCTCGAACTCGATGCCGGTCGGCCCGAGGGAGTTCTCCCCGGGAGGTGTGAACAGGAACGTGTCGCCGTCGTAGGGTTCCAGGGCGAACTCCATGGCCTGTGGGCCAAGGGTCATCACGAGCCCGTCGCCGGTGTTCATGACCTCGAGGGGTCCGTAATAATCGCTGGCGTATGTCCCCACGTAGGTTTCAGGCTCGGCGGCTGGGCGGGGATCACCGACTGGTTGTGACCAGTCGGTGGGAGTCGTCGGTTCGTAGAAGCCTGCAAACTGTTGGCCAAACAGCTCGAGCCAGTCCTTGGTTGTCTCACCCGTGGTGATGAGGTCGATCACGGATGCCGCCATTGCTTCGGGAACACCGGCAGGTTGGCCGTTGGTGGTCACTGCCACGCCGAGCTGTTGGCCCGGGATCATCACGACGTTGGTCGATGTGCCGAGCAGGAACGCGCCCGAGTGCGACCACGAGGTGAAGCCGTCATCGCGGTAGCCGATGCCGAGGCCGTAGCCGTAGAAGCTGCTGTGGGCACTTGGGGATCGGGGAGGTCCCGACAGATTCTGCGGTGTCTGCATTGCGAGCAGAGCATCGCTGTCGACGATCTGTTCCTCGCCGAGCATTCCCTCGTTGAGCTGGATCCTCATCCACGTGCCCATGTCCGCAGCGGTCGAGGACATGCCGCCGGCTGGAGACTGTGGGTCGGGATCACGTTGCTCGAGCGCGACATAGTTTCCTTCTGGATCCCGTTCGTGGGGGATGGCCCTGTTGGAAGCGGCGAGGAAATCGGCGAGTGTGGCCGAGGAGTCTTCCATTCCGGCGGGGCCGAAGAGCACGCTCTCGGTTGCCTCCTCCCAGGTCGTCCCGGCCGCGGCCGCAGCGGCGACTGCTCCGGTGGTGAGCCCGAAGTTGGTGTACGCATAGTTGTTGCGGAACGGATCGAGAGGTTCGAGCCGGAGCCGATCGATGATGTAGCCGCGATCGAATCCGAGATCCTCCAGGAGGTCGCCTGCGTGGTCCGGCAGTCCGCTGCGGTGTGAGTAGAAGTCGCCGATCGTGACCATGTCGGTGACCGCTGGATCAGACAACTCGAAGTCAGGCAGGTGTTCGATGACCTCGTCATCCCACGCAACCTGCCCGTCGCCCACCAAACCAGCGACCACGGTGGCGCCCAAGGGCTTCGACAGAGACGCGATCTGGAACACGGTGTTCGCATCGACCGGGTCGTCGCCGCCGGCTTCCTTCACGCCGAATCCCTCGGCGAGAACCACTTCGTCCTCAAACACGACCGTCACGGCCATGGCGGGCAGGCCACTCTGTTCCAGTAGGGCCTCGGCCTCAGTGGGGACCTTTTCGAGAGCAGCGTCAACATCGGAGCGGGAGACCGTCTGAGCCGGATCGCCCGGCGGCACCAGACGGTCCTCGCCCGATGTCTGGCCGGCTTGTTCGCTAGATGCCTTGCCCTCACTAGCGCTTTCGCCGGTATCGCTCGTGGAGCACGCCGTGAACAACAGTGCGCCGATAGACATCGCTGTAATGAACCAGCGGCGCCCGAGTGCGGCGTTCGAGGTCCGGGCCACAGTTGGGCTGCTCATCTCTCGACTGTATCGACGGCGCTGCTCAAACCGTTGCGGCGAAGCGCCGTGTGTCGTCGGCAGTCGCCACGCTGGCTCTGGTACAGGCGAAACCTGTTGGCGCATGCTGCCGACTGGGTGAGCCACGCCCTTGCTCAAGAAGTGGGAGTCCAGTCGGTGGGAAGCGCGAGTGGTTGACCGTTGGCATCGAGGTAGGCGGTTGGCGTCCCCGCGAACCTGCGGTGCATCACGTCGATGGCTTCTGGATTCGAGTCGATCATGACCGAGCGACGCCCCATCTGACGTGCGACCGCACCACAGGTGCCAGACCCCGCGAAGAAGTCGAGCACCCAATCGCCTGGGCGCGATGAAGGCTCCAGGAGTCTGCGGAGAACGCCCTCGGGCTTCTGGGTCGGGTAGCCGGTCTTCTCCTTGCCTTTCGTAGGCACGATCGTGTGCCACCAAACATCGGTCGGCAGTTTTCCGCGCTCCGCCTTCTCGGCTGAGACCAGATCGGGTGCCATGTAGGGAACCCGGGTGATCTGGTCCTGATCGAAGAAGTGCATCTTCCCCGGCGTCTTGACGTACAGAAAGATCGTGTCGTGTTTGGC
>JBPCTP010000547.1:0-4879 GCA_051011615.1 Microthrixaceae bacterium
CCCATGATCGGGCGCATGACCTCGGGCTCCTCACCCACGGTGAAGCCGAGAGCCACGTCCACGTCGAGGAGCCCGGCACTCGCCAGGGTGTTCTCGACCTCGCTGCGGGCGAGCCCGAACGGCTCGGCTTCGTTCGGATCCAGCTCCCAGTCCCACTGGACGAACATCCCGCCCGGGACGAGGCGGGCCGAAAGATCGGCGACCGTCTCCGGATAGTCGTCGAGGAAGGCACAGACCGAAGAGCACACGATCAGGTCATACCGCTCCCCCGCCGTGGGAAGCGACTCCAGAACACGAACGTCGGTCCAGCCCGCGAGGGCCGCCTTCTGCTCGACGACAGCCCGCATGCCGGACGATGTGTCCAGGGCGTCGAGGAGCGAGTACTTCTCCCGCAGGTGTTCCGCGAGGAGTCCCGTGCCACACCCGAAGTCGAGCGCCCGATCGCCGCCGACCACAAGTCCTCTGGAGCGGACCTCGCGCTCGAGGGAGTCCAGGGCGGCCTGCGCATACGCCCGCACCGAGGGGTCCTCATCCCAACCGCCTGCGTAGTCGTCCCAGTCCATCGTCGCTCCATGGTAGGTCTGGCTGCACCACTACCATCTCGGTGTTCATCGCCGAAAGGACCAAGCGTGCGAGCACTGCTCTCAACCGAAGTCGGTGGCACCGACTCACTGTCCATCGAAGAGGTTCCCGCCCCGACCGCCGGCCCCGGCCAGGTTGTGGTCGATGTGGAGGCCGTTGGGGTCAACTACCCCGACGTGTTGATCATCCAGGACCTGTACCAGATCAAGCCGGAGCGGCCGTTTGCTCCGGGCTCGGAGCTCGCCGGCGTGGTGAGTGAACTGGGTGAGGGCGTGACCGGCCTCGAAGTCGGAGACCGCGTCGTGGCAGTTCCGGGATTCGGGGCGATGGTGGAGCGAGTCGCCGTGGGCGCCGGTGCCTGCATTCCGGTGCCGTCAGACATGCCGACCGACGTTGCCGCGTCGATGGTGATGACCTACGGCACCAGTTACCACGCGCTTGTCGACCGGGCACATGCGGCCGAGGGAGAGTCCCTGCTCGTGTTGGGCGCATCCGGTGGCGTGGGGCTCGCCGCCGTGCAGATCGGCGCCGCGCTGGGGTTGCGCGTGATCGCAGCGTGTTCCTCCCAGGAAAAGGTGGACCTCTGCCTGGCCAATGGTGCTGTCGAGGGAATCGTGTACCCGCACGGTCCGCTGGACCGCAGCGCGCAGAAGGAACTGTCGAACCAGATCAAGGCCGCCGGCGGTGGTGGCGTCGACATCGTCTACGACGCCATCGGAGGTGACTTCGCGGAGCCCGCGGTGCGGGCAATGAACTGGGAGGGTCGCTTCCTCGTGGTCGGATTCGTGGCGGGAATTCCGAAGCTTCCCCTGAACCTGACACTGCTCAAGGGCTGCAACATCCTCGGTGTGTTCTGGGGTGCGTTCACGGTGGCCTTCCCCGAACGCAACGCGGAGAACCTCGCGGCTCTGTTCTCGATGTACGAAGCCGGGACCATCCAGCCCCACATCTCGGCGCGCTTTCCACTCGATCGTGCAGCTGAGGCGATCTCGGAACTGGAGGACCGCAAGGCCACCGGCAAGGTCATCGTGACGATCTGAGGCCCTCAGCGGTCCCCCAACAGAGTCGGCAACAGGGCACGCGCCGCGGCCTCGGGCTGCTCCTCGTGGGAGAAGAGGCCTGCCCCGGTGAGGATTCGTAGGTCGGCATCCGCGAAGGTGTCCACCATCTCACGCGCCCATTCGAGGGGGAAGAACGGGTCCTGGTCTCCCCATACGAGTTGCACCGGCACGTCAATCTCCTGATGCAGCGCGCCGAGTTCGTCGATGTATCGGATCTCGAAGCTCTTCAGCAGGCTGCCGGTGGCGGCCCGCAGCTCTGGATCGCTCTTGAGCGGTCGTAGGAAGAACTCGTCGAACTCACCGTCGAGCAGTGACGAATCTGCGAAAGCGTCGCCGAGTACGAATGGGTTCTTGCGGACCGTGCGGTTGCCTGCCGCCCAGCCGAGGATGTCGGCGAAGCGTGGGACGTTCCTGGCATTCAGAAACGTCTTGAACCGCCAGCTCAGGCCCTGCGGCTGTTCGGTGTTGATCAACCCCATCGCGCGCAACCTCGGGTCTCCGGCCATGGCGTGGCGCGCGATCATTCCGCCGCTGTCATGGCCCACCACGGCCACTTCCTCGAGCCCGAGAACGTCGACGGTGCGGCGAACGCTCCTGATGTGATTCGCGATCGACAAGTCGTCGCTTGCCTGCCATCGACTGGAACCCGCTCCGGGGAGATCCACCAGGTGGCAGGTCACGTGCTCTGCGAGGTGTGGCAACAACCTACGGAAGGTCGCTGAGTTCACGGGCCAGCCATGAATGAACAAGACGTCCGGGCCGGACCCGACCGACCGGTATGCCACTTCTCCGCTCTCCACCTCGAGGTGGTCCTGCGGATCCGCCCTGAAGAGTTCGGCAGCCTCGGATTCGGTGATGGTCGCCATTGGTCCCTCACATCGTTGTTGCGGCATCGTCGTTGTGGCATCGTTGGCCGGCGCCACGGTTGTAGTGCCCACTACAGACTGTACTTGTAGTGACTGCTACAGTCAACGCGTGGGTCCCAAGCACACACGAGACGACATCCTCCGGGGTGCGCTCGAGTTCGTCCGCGAGAACGGAATCGGTGAGTTGACCTTCGGCCGGCTTGCCAAGCACCTGGGCACCAGCGACCGGGTGATCGTCTACTACTTCCCCAACAAGGAGATATTGGTGGGCGATGTGCTGGGAGCCGTCGGCCTGGAACTCCAGGCCACCCTCGCCGGAGCCTTCTCCGCCGCGGCCACCGACCACCTGGAGCTGCTCAGGACCGCCTGGCCGCTGCTCGCCACCGACGAGGCCGACAAGGTGTTCTCGCTGTTCTTCGAGGCCGCCGGAATGGCGGCCGCTGGCCGGGAACCCTATGAAGCAATCCTGCCAACGATGGTGGAGATGTGGATCGACTGGACGGCGTCGTTCATCGATGGACCAGAGCCGAGGGCTCGCTCCGAGGCCGAGGCTGCCGTGGCCCTCATCGACGGACTCCTACTACTGCGACAAGTTGGCGGGCCGGACCCAGCCGCGAGGGCCGCCGAGACCATCGGTATCATCTGAACGGCAGGGGGTACTCAACCCAGCCCGGTCGGCACACCGAACCCGCACCGCGATTCACGAGGTCTTCGGACTGCTCGACCGGCGACAGCCTGCCCTAGGAAGCGGCGCGCCCTGCGCTCAGGCGTTCACCAAGGTCCTCCCCTGAGATCGCTGCGGCATCTGTCGAGTCGAGGAAGTCCTCGAGGACGCCCGCGAACCGTCGTGGCTCTTCGGCGTAGGGGAAGTGTCCGCACCCCTCCATGATCTCCAGCCGGGCGCCGGCAATGGCGTCGGCAGCTTCATGTGCGTGGGAAACGGGAATCACCGGATCCGAGTCGCCCCAGATCACCATCGTGGGCATCTCGGCGGCGAGGTAGAGCTTGTCCTTGGCGCTGACCCGCTGGCCACGATGGTCGACCACCGCACGCAGGGTGTGGATGAACGCAGTGCGAGCATCGGGATCGGTGAGTGAGCTGTAGGCGCGCCACATCTCCTGTGTTGCCGGATCCGGGCGAAGACCCACCTTCGAGAGCACGCCGGCCACACCTTCGACGGCCCGGGGAATGAATGGCAGGAAGGCAACCGGCATCACGAACTCGGCACCGGGCCAGGACAGCGTCTTGAGAAGTGGCATGACCTCTTCGCCGAGGCCGCCGGATCCGACGAGCACGAGCCGCTCGCAGCGCTCGGGGTGCTGGTAGGCGAACTGCATGGCGATGCCGCCGCCAAGGGAGGTGCCCAAAACCGTGGCCCGCTCATGGCCAAGGGTTGCCAACACGTCTCGCAGGAAGCCCGCTTGTGCGCCCAAGGAATAGTCGCCGCGCGGCTTGTCGGTGTGGCCGTGGCCCGGCAGGTCGGGTGCGACATAGGTGGCAAACCGGCCCAGGTCCTCGAGGATCGGAACCCACGAGGACGAACTCCCCGCCATCCCGTGGATCAGGAGTACTACGGGCCCGCTGCCCCCGGTGCGGTACGACACGTCGACTCCGTGCACTGAGATCTGTTTGCGTTCCATATGAATACGCTAACAGTATTCACTGGCAATACCCTGAAGCGTCTTGCCCGAGCCCGGGTGACGCGAGAATGGCAACGTGGACGTTCCCGCAACGATGCATGCTGCCGTCACGCTCTTCCATGGTGGTCCCGACGCCATTGAGGCCCGCAAGGACTGGCCGACACCGACTCCGGGCGACGGTGAGGCCCTCGTGCGCGTTCGAGCAGCGGCGCTCAACAACACCGACATCTGGTCCCGCGAAGGGGCATACGGCACGGCCGCTGACCCGGACGCCATCGTCGGCTGGCGCGGCGTGCCCCTTGAGTTCCCCCTGATCCAGGGCATCGACATCGCCGGCGAGGTGGTGGCCGTCGGAGCGGGAGTGGCCGACACCTGGGTCGGTCGGCGTGCCCTCGTCGACCCCGTAATCGAGTACGTCGATGATTCACCGGCACGGATCGCAGGCAGCGAGTCGGGCGGCGGCTTCGCCGAATACCACCTGTGTCGCCTGGAGCAACTCCACGACGTGTCCGGTTCCCAGCCCAGCGATCTACAGCTTGCTTGTCTGCCCTGCGCCTACGGCACGGCGCTGGGAATGATCAACCGCGCGGAGTGCGAGCCAGGAGAACGAGTCGTGGTGACCGGGGCATCAGGCGGCGTCGGACTCGCCGCACTCCAGTTGCTCGTGGCACGCGGGTGTCAGGTTGTCGCCCGTACGAGCCCGGCCAACGCCCGGCAGATTGCCCAACAG
>JBPCTP010000548.1:0-5637 GCA_051011615.1 Microthrixaceae bacterium
GGGGGGGGGGGGGGGGGGGGGGGGGGGGGGGGGGGGGGGGGGGGGGGGGGGGGGGGGTGGGGGGGGGGGGGGGGGGTGGTGGTGTAGGGGTAACTTGGGGCTGTGACCTACACGGCGGAGGGGGAAGAGGCCACACACGCCGAACTCGCCGGCCTCGCCGGGACCGCCCGCTCATCGGTCACCGACGCATTGGCGGAGCTGTCTGCGGCAGGCGCGGTCGCCTCCCTAAGTATCACCGGGCAGACCGGGGACGGTGTGCGATACACAGCCCGACCCGCACCTGGCGGGATGGCTGAAAGTTCGGGGGAAGCGAACAACTGCGATCTACCAACCACCCCAAAGAAGAGGTGCGACATCGTCGGCGCCACGAGAGGACGATCTCGCGATGGGACCCGCCGCAGTTGGGTGCGACGGGTCCCATCAGTGATTGGGTTGAGGACTCAGGACTCTCTGTCCTCGACCCCATCATCCGGGAGATCGTCCTCGTGGATCACGTCGCAGTCCTCGAAGTCATCGCCGAAGACCGTCAGCTCACACGCTTCGAACTTCGATTCGAGTGCTTCCCAGACACGGTCGAGTTCCTCATCAGTTGCTCCGGACTCGATCGCCTTCTCTTCCGCCGCTTCGATCTGCTCCAGGTCGACTCCCTGCTCTGCGAGGCAGGCCTCGAATGCGAGGTCGTCCTGATGGACAACGCCGTCGAACACCGACTCGCACTCCATGAGCGCCGGGTCAGCGGCCTCCCATGCCTTGTCGACCTCTTCATCGCTCGCGTCGGAATCCTCGAGCTCGAAGAGCGCCTCGATGTCTATGCCCTTCTCGGCAAGGCACTCCTCGAACTTCTGGTCGTAGAGGTCGAACTCGTCGTCACCGATCACCTGGCGGTCGTCGGTGCCTGACGGCGTGTCCGCGGTCGAGTCACCGGCAGAATCGCCCGGATCCTGAGCCGAGGCCTGCATCGTGCTGAAGGCTCCGCCGATCATCAGCGCGCCGATCACCGTGGCGGCCAAAAGGCCACCGGTTCTACGGCGGCCCTGCCGGCCTGGTTCAGGCGCTGGATCTTCTGTGCCATGGTCAGTCTGGTTCTGCATGTTTGCTCCTGTCATTTGTTGGTGGCTCGAACATGCACGAACCGACCTGAGACAACGCTGAGAGGTCTCGGCGTTCTCAGGGTTTTCCAAGGAAGCGCTGCGACAATGGGAGCGGTGAGAGTTCTTCTCGTGGAAGACGAGGTACGCCTGGCGAAGGTCGTACGCGAGGGCCTGGAGGCCCAGGGTGTCTCGGTTGACGTCGAGCATGCGGGTGACGCCGGACTGTGGCGCGCACGTGAGGGGAGTTACGACGTGATCGTGCTCGACATCATGTTGCCGACGCTCAACGGGTATCAGATCTGCCGCCAGATTCGTGAGGACGAGAACTGGACGCCGATCCTGATGCTCACGGCCAAGGACGGCGAGTGGGACGAGGCGGAGGCGCTCGACACGGGAGCAGATGACTTCCTCACGAAACCGTTCTCTTTCGTGGTCCTGCTGGCGAGATTGCGGGCACTTGCCCGTCGCCGAGCCACGGAACGCCCGGCAGAGCTGTCGGCTGGCTCACTGACACTGAATCCGGCCAACAGGAAGGTCGCCCGGGATGGAACCGCCATCGAGTTGACCCCCAGGGAGTTCGACCTGCTCGAAGTGCTGATGCGCGCGTCCGGCGATCCCGTGTCGAAGCGGGAACTACTGGATCGGGTTTGGGGAATCGACGGCGACCATGACCCGAACTCCGTCGAGGTGTACGTGCGGTACCTCCGCCGCAAGTGCGACATCCCCTTTGGAACGAAGACGATCCAGACACAGCGGGGTTTCGGATACCGCGTGGAGGCGTCGTGAACTCCGTCAGGGTCCGGATCACGCTCGTTGCCACAGTGCTGAATGCGGTGGTGTTGGTCGCTGCCTCCGTGCTGATCCTGACGCTCGTGGAACGCAGTCTCATCGATTCGACCAAGGAGACCATCGACCGAGCAGCCGGCATGGCTGCCGAGGAACTGGGCTTCGACCTCGAGGAGGGTGTTTACGTCGAGGTGCGCACAGTCGCGGGCCTGGATCTCGAAGGCGTTTTCGCAACCGATGGGGAGTTCGTATCCGGCGTCCTTTTCGGACCGGACCTCGAGGAAGTCGTCGTGGAGGTGGTCCTCGATGCGGACACGGGCGAGGTCGTGGAGGTCTATGACCCACTCGCCGGAACATTGGAGCCGGCTCTGGCGCCTGCGGATCCACTTCGGCTCATCGAGGAGGTCAGCTTCGTCGAGGAGGATCTGGGGGAGGGCGTGCTCGATGGCCTCGGTGAGGACGCTGTTGCGAACGCCGAGGCAAGTGTGAGGACAGTCCGAAACGCCCTCATCCTGATCGTTCCGATCGTCGTGGTGCTGTTGGGTGCGGCCACTTGGTTCCTGGTCGGGCGAACGCTGCGCCCGGTACATGCGATCTCGGAGAAGGTCCGTCGGATCGGGTCCGAGTCGCTCGATGAACGGGTGCCCGTGCCTGAGTCCGCTGACGAGGTCTCTGAGCTGGCCGGAACAATGAACGAGATGCTGGATCGCCTGGAAACGGGGGCGAATCGGCAACGTCGGTTCGTCGCCGATGCCTCACACGAGCTGCGCACGCCGTTGTCAACGATTCGCGCAGCTGCTGAGATCGCCACGGTCGAGGATCCCGACGGCGCATGGGGGAGGTCGGCGGACGATGTCGTCGCCGAGGCAGACCGGATGGAGCGTCTCATATCGGACCTGTTGGAGCTTGCCCGATTGGACGAACAGCGGCGGGAGAAGTTGGAGGTCCGGGACTTGGGAGCGCTGTTGTCCTCAGCCGTGGCACAGCTGGCGCCGACCGATCCGGACGGTCCCGAAGTGCGTCTGGAGTGCAACGCGGTGGAGCTTCGTTGCGTGCCCGGCCTCATCGAAGAGCTGATCGTGAACCTGCTCCAGAACGCCGTGCACTACGCCAATGCGCTGGTTGCCGTATCGGCGGGACCGACGTCAGGTCAGTTGGCGGTGCTGGTCGTGGAAGACGATGGCCCCGGAATTCCTGCCGACGTGCGGGACGAGGTGTTCGAGCGCTTCGTTCGGGTGGGTAGTTCTCGGCAGCGCTCGTCGGGTGGTTCGGGCCTCGGCCTGTCCATCGCGCGTGCCGTTGTCGAGCGACACGGAGGCTCGATCTCCCTGGACAGCTCGCCCGGTCTGGGTGGCGCCCGCTTCACCGTCTCCCTGCCTCTCGATTGATCCTCCGAGGTGGGCTGTGAAGACGCCAAATGCCGGAACGGCTCTGGGCGATTCGGGTTTCGTCGAAGGATTGCGGCCGCTGCTACATTCGAAGTTCCGCCGGTGCCCAAAGCGTCGGCGATTGCCTTTCCGGGGTAGCTCAGCTGGCAGAGCGTCGGACTGTTAATCCGCAGGTCGTGGGTTCGAGCCCCACCCCCGGAGCCAACTCCCACTCCATGGGACTCCGCCCAAGGTTCCAGAACTAGTCGATCTGGTCTTCGGGGTGGGGGAGAAGGTCGACGAGCGTGCGGGTGAAGCCGCCGTCGACTGTCAGGATTTGTCCCGTGATGTAGGAGGCCTTCGGCGACAACAGGAACTCCACAGCGTCGCCGATGTCCTCCGGCTTGCCGATTCGTCCCAGCGGAACCATCGAGCGACGGCGTTCGTGTAGTTGCTCATTCGAATACACCACCTCCGCCATCGCGGTTCGGACCATGCCAGGCGCAACGGCGTTGATTCTCACACCGAGTGGACCCCATTCGACGGCTGCCTGCGCCACGAATGCCGACACTCCGGCCTTGGCAGCGGTGTATAGGCCGACGCCCATCTGAGGAGTGGATGCGGCGATCGAGCTCGTCGCGACAATGGCTCCCGGATGTCCTCCGAACGCGCTGACGGCGGCCTGACCACCGAGAACGACGGCCCGCAGGTTCACCGAGTAGACGTCATCAAGTTGCTCTGCAGTGACCTCACTGAGCGGAGCGCGGCGGTGGATGCCGGCATTCGCGACGAATCCAAGTCCGCCGAGTGCATCAACCGCAACTTCGACGATCCCGGCCGGTTCATCGCCCACATCTCCCGGAACGGCGATTCCGTCGATCTCGGCGGCGACAGATTCCGCATCGCCGACATCGATGTCATTGATTGCCACGTGCCATCCGGCAGCGGCGAGCTGGCGCGCAATCCCTTGGCCGATTCCCGACCCGGCGCCTGTCACGAGAACCCGCTTGCCCTTCGCACCGCCGGGTCCGTCCGGTGAACTGTGTTTGGTCATCGCTGTATGCTGCCGCGTCAGCGCCCCACGGAGGGAGTTTCGGGTGACGGACACGCAGGACACCGCCGCCATGGTTCCCATGCACGATCCAGAGGTGCTCCTGGAACAGGCGCGCAAGATGCTCGAGTTGCACCAGGCGGGAACGACCACCTTGGCGGAGGAGGTGTACCGCCAGCCGGTGTCCACCTACCTCGACGACGCTCGTGCGGTGGCGGAGCGGCGCGAGTTGTTCATGCGCACACCGCAGGTCGCATGCATGAGCTGTGAGCTGCCCGAGGTCGGCTCACAGGTGGCGCTGAGAGTCGCGGATGTGCCGGTCCTGGTCGTTCGTGATGAGTCCGGAGATGTGCAGGGCTTCCTGAACTCGTGTCGCCATCGCGCCTCGACTGTGTTGGAAGGCCGTGATTGCGGCCGCCGGATGGTCTGCCCTTACCACGGCTGGACCTACGACCTCGGCGGCACCTTGGTTGGCCTACCGGGCGCAGAGGGATTCGAGGGACTCGATCGCGAGCAGCACGGTCTCGTGCCGGTCGAGGTCGAGGAACGTCATGGGCTCGTCTGGGTGACGCTCGAGTCGGGTGGCCCCAGCCTGGATGAGCACCTCGGGCCTCTTGGCGAAGAACTGGACCGCCTGAACCTGGGCGAGCTTCACCACCATGAGACCCGTGAGATCCGCAGCAATTGCAATTGGAAGCTCGCCATGGACACCAACACCGAGAGCTACCACTTCCCGGCACTCCACAAGGACTCCATCGGTCCCTTCACGATGGGCAACCTGAACGTCTTCGAACCGCTCGGCCGTTCACTTCGTCTCACGTTTTCGGCCGTGACACTGCCGATGCTCGCAGACCAGTCCGAGGAGCAATGGCGGCCCCAGGACCATCTCCAGTTCGTGTACCTGATCCACCCCAACGTGTCGCTGCTGGTCACCGGTGACCACGCTCAGCTGTTCAGGATCCATCCCGATGGTGCACCGGACCGGGCCGCTACGTGGCACGGCATGTATTCACGGGTGCCCCTGGACAACGCGGATGCGGAGTTGACCGCTGCCGGGCAGTTCGAACTGTTCCACGGTGTCGTACGCGACGAGGACATGCCGTGTGCGGAGACGATCCAGACGACGCTCGCCTCGGGAGCGAACACACACTTGAGCTTCGGTCGCAACGAGCCGGCTCTTCACCACCTGCACCGCGGCTACGACGATGCGCTGGCCGATTCGCACAACTGATGCACTCGGCTGTCGAGTTCCGGCGGCCTGTGCGCCGCGATCTACGATCGTGCGTCAGGGGCGGTAGCTCAGTGGTCAGAGCAGGCGACTCATAATCGCTCGGTCGTGGGT
>JBPCTP010000549.1:0-5793 GCA_051011615.1 Microthrixaceae bacterium
GAGATGGCCTTCAAGGTGTTCATCGAGGTACCCCTGGGCACGGTTCTGCTGGAGGAAGTGGCCTTCCGCGGCGTGTTGCCGGCGATGTTCCGTGGTCGAGTCCGCCCCAGCAGGCGCGCCGGATTCACAGCCGATGCCGCGGCCGCCGGCCTCTTCGGTCTGTGGCACATACTTCCGTCCTGGAACGTCAGCGAGGTGAACCCGGTGTTCCGAGACGTACTGCCCGACGTGGTCGGCCAGGCTGCAGGCATCGTGGGTGGAGTGCTGTTGACCGCCGTAGCAGGCATGGGGTTGTCGTGGATGCGCAACCGATCCGACAGCGTTGTCGCACCTGCAACCCTTCACGCCACGAGCAACGGCGTCGGTTCAGCTCTTGCCTGGCTTGCGCAACGGGTCCTCTGACCCGCCGCTAGGCGGATCAGTGAGTCAGCTACCCGCCATGAATCGCCAGGCGTCGTAGTAGGCACCACCCGGCACGCAACCGTCGACCGAGGTGGAGTTGTGTCCGGGAACCGAATCGAACGGGCACTGCGGAGTGAGGCTTGTGAGCAACTGGTTGGTCGTGAACGGCGTCACGGTCGCACTCACCTCTGGGCCGGGGATTCCAACTGCAGCGGCGACTGCACGAATGCGGTCCTGGCCGTAGTCGTTGGTGTGCATGAGCGTGCGGATCGACCCGGGTGCAGTGTCGAAGCCGCCCTCGGATGTCCACGGAGCAGCCGTTGCGACACCGCCGTCAACGAACGCGTCGTATGTTCCGGAGAACAGACCCGACGCACGAAGCGAGTAGTGCTTGGCCATGAACAGCGCAACACCGGCACCCTGTGAGTGGCCGAGAACGGCGACCCTGGACCAGTCGAGTTCGCAGGCGCCGTAGTTGGCGTTGGTGTTGTTGCAGGTGCTGCCGGTCTTGTCCTGGAACTGCTCATAGCCCGACGTCGGGTAGTTGACAGCCATGTGCTCGACGAGCTTGAGGAGTCGGTTGACCACCGAGTTGGCGCTCGAAATGTTGGCGGTGGCGTGATCGCGGGCTGTGCCATCGGGATCGGTCACACCTGCGCCGAAGGTGGTCTCGTGGCGGAACTTGCGGTGACAGTCGGGGTTCGTGACCGCGTCGGTGTCCGGGCATGCGTACAGGGTGCCGAGGGTGGCGGAGTAGCGCATCAGGATGACGTGGTAGCCGTCGTTGCGCAGTGCCACCGCGACGCTGTCGTGTGCCGAGGGCACCGAGTTGGTGCCGTGCAGCACCACGGCCAGCGCATTGCGCGGCGCGGTCACCGGCGCATAGACGCGATTCGCGGCCAGACCGGGATCGGAGTTGGTTGCGGGATCTGCAGCCGACGGGTCGACCGTCCACGCGCCACCGCCGCCTCCGCTGCCGCCACCTGTGGACGGCTGCGTGCATGCGGCGGCAGCCATTACGACTGCCGCGACCACGCCAACGATTCGAACAAATGATTTCACAGCGGAACTCCCCGAAACATCTAGCCGCGATGAGTCTGACACAGTGACCAATGGCACGCCAAGGGGTCTACCTTGCTCGCGCAACCAGACTCAGAGCGGTCCTGCACACCAGGCCGAGTGCGGATCAGCGACTCGGTTCAGAGCAGGTCGGTGAAGAAGTCGTTGCCCTTGTCGTCAGTGATGATGAAGGCCGGGAATCCTTCCACCTCGATCTTCCACACCGCCTCCATGCCCAGCTCGGGGTACTCGAGGATCTCGACGTGCTTGATCGAGTCCCTCGCCAGGATGGCCGCCGGGCCGCCGATGGATCCGAGGTAGAACCCGCCGTAGGTGTCACAGGCCTTTCGCACCTGCGGCGACCGATTTCCCTTGGCGAGTGTCACGAAGCTGCCCCCGTGCTTCATGAACTCACCCACGTAGGAGTCCATTCGGCCGGCGGTCGTTGGTCCGAAGCTGCCCGAAGGCATGCCCTCGGGGGTCTTGGCGGGCCCTGCGTAGTAGATCGGATGGTCCTTCACGTACTGGGGCAGACCCTCACCGCGCTCGATGCGTTCCAGGAGCTTGGCGTGGGCGATGTCGCGGGCGACCACCATCGTTCCGCTGAGCGACAGTCTCGTGCGTATCGGATAGCGACTGAGTTCTGCACGTATCTCCTCCATCGGGCGGTCCAGGTCGATCTCGACCACCTCCGACGAGAGGTCGCCCTCGGTGACCTCGGGCATGTGCTTGGCGGGATCGGTCTCGAGCTGTTCGAGGAACACTCCATCGGCGGTGATCTTGCCGAGGGCCTGGCGATCCGCCGAGCAACTGACACCGATGCCGATCGGACACGACGCTCCGTGGCGCGGCAGGCGGATCGCCCTCACGTCGTGCACGAAGTACTTCCCGCCGAACTGCGCGCCGATTCCGGAGTTGGCAGCCAGCTCGAACACCTCGGCTTCGAGCTCGCGGTCACGGATCGCATGGCCGAGTTCGCTACCCCGGTCGGGAAGCCCATCGAGGTAGCGGGTGCTGGCCAGCTTCACCGTCTTGAGATTCATCTCTGCGCTCGTTCCACCGATCACGATCGCGAGGTGGTATGGCGGGCAGGCCGAGGTGCCGAGCGTCTTGATCTTCTCGCCGATGAAGGCGGTCAGCGACTCGGGATTCAAGACCGCCTTGGTCTCCTGGAAGAGGAAGGTCTTGTTCGCACTACCACCGCCCTTGGTGATCACCAGGAAGTGGTACTCGTCTCCGTCGACTCCGAGGATGTCGACCTGGGCTGGGAGATTGGTGCCGGTGTTCACCTCTTCATAGGTGGTGATAGGAGCGACCTGGGAGTAGCGGAGGTTGGTTTCGCTGTAGGTGCGGAAGATTCCCGCCGCTATGGCTTCCTCGTCGCCGCCGGGTTCGCCTGTTTCACCGTGGGTCCAGACCTGCTGACCCTTCTTCGCCATCACGATCGCGGTGCCGGTGTCCTGACACGACGGCAGCACCATCCCGGCGGACACGTTCGCGTTCTCGAGCAGTGTCCGTGCCACGAAACGGTCGTTGTCGGTGGCCTCGGAGTCCTCCAGGATCTTGGCGAGTTGGTCGAGGTGGCCCGGGCGGAAGAGGTGTGAGATGTCACGCACCGCCTCAGCGGTCAGTTCCGTGAGCGCGCGCCTGTCGACACGGAGGATCTTGCTGCCCCGGTATTCGTCGGCCTCCACGTAGTCCGTGGTCAGGAGTCGGTAGGGAGTGTCCGCCTTGTCCTGGGGGAACATCTCGGAGAACTGGAACTCGGCCATGAGACAACCCTAGATCCGGGCGCCCGACACCCGAAAAGGCCGATCAATGCTTGTCAGTCAGACGGTGGCGACTCGTCCTCGGTGGCTTCCGGGGTGTCGGTGGTGAGAACGGAATGCTGTGGGCCGGTCCACTCGAACGCCCTGTCCAGCAGACTGTTCTTGCGCGGCTTGCGCCGGGTGCTGTCGTCGTCGGCATTTGCATCCTGATCTCCTTCAGCCGAAGCGGCCGGGACAACGGGAGCGGCCGGAGCGGTTGGCTCGGCGGGAGCCGGCTTGGGCGGCGCAGGTGTGGGCTGGGAATCCAGCTCCTCCGCATGCGGAGTCTTGCTGCGTTCGGGTGGGGAGCCGTCGAGTGCTGTCGGGCTTTCGGGCATCTGCTGCTCTGTCGCCGTCTCCCCGACGTCGAGTGGTTCCTGGACCCAGTTGTGGCCTGCCAACGAACGCCTGTCGGTGACCGACCAGCCGAGGGGAACCGTCAGTGATTCCGCATGCAAGCTGCACACGAGTTGTGCAGGCTCGTCATCATCTCGTGGATCCTGCAACCACACCGCGCTCGAATTCGCGTCGTAGGTGACCCATGCGGAAGCGCGGCGGTCACAGCCGGGTCGCATGCACTGGCGGGTCATGGGTGCAGGGTAGCGGTGGCAAGGTCACCGGCGGCGCGGGACTGCATGGGGATGTTTCCCCAGAGGTGAACGTCAGAGCCTGATGACAGAGCTTGAACAGGGGCTGAATGACATTCGGAGTCACACAACCTTAAGATCGCGCCCCGATGAGCCGATCGGACACTGTGATTCCCGCGCCCACTTCATCCATCCGCGCCCGAGCACTGATGCTTGCCCTGGCGGCATCGCTCGTCGCTCTCTTTGCTCCTGCCAGCCCGGCGGCCGCACAGTCCCCCTGGCAGATCGACGGAGGTGGCTACGGCCACGGCGTGGGCCTGAGCCAGTACGGCGCCTGTGGGATGGCCGCCTACGGAGCCAACTACTCGCAGATCCTGAGCCACTACTACCAAGGAGCTGCTGTCAGCAACGTCACCGAGTCCGACGACCTGCGGGTGCTGTTGCGCACCGGCTCCTCGTTCACGTTGACAACCGGCGGCACGACGGTGATCAACGGCACCTGGACCCTGCCCGCCAACTCGACAGTGGTGGCCACCTACGCAGGCGGGTCGGTGCAGCTCAGCGGAGCAATCAGTGCGACCGTCGGTGCAGTCTTCGTGGACATGGGCGGATCACCGCTGCGGGTGTCCCCTCCGGGCAACCGGTTCAATCGCGGCACTCTCGTGGTATCAGCCGTGGGCGGCAAGCTCCAGGCCACCGTGGTCGGACTGACCACCAACGAGTTCCTCCGCGGGTTGGGAGAGATGCCGAGTTCGTGGCCTGCCGAAGCCATGAAGGCCCAGGCAGTCGCAGGCCGCACGATCGCGCAGACCAAGGCGACGCGCGCCGGACGGTGGGACTCGAGCTACGACCTCAACGCGCTCCTCGATGGTGCCTACATCGGCTACGACAAGGAGTACGGAACCCTCGGTTCTGCGTGGACCGCTGCGGTCGACGCGACCAACGGCAAGGCGCTCACCTACGGCGGCGCGCTGATCCTCGCCGTCTACTCGAGTTCGTCCGGCGGATTCACCGAGCACAGCGAGAACGTCTGGTACTCCTCGCTGCCGTACCTGCGCGGTGGCGCCGATTCGGGTGACTCCGGCTGCAACAACCCCAACTTCGGCTGGACCACCACCCTGTCCGCCGCCTCCATGGGCCAGAAACTCGGGATGGGGCCCGTGACTGCGATCACCATCGGCGCCGGTGCGGGCGTGTCGGGCCGTCTGGACAAGGTCGATGTCTCGTTCACCGATTCCGGAGGCACCACGCGCACATTCACAGGGGCGCAGTTGCGTTCGAAGTTGGGGCTGAAGTCCACCAAGTTCTGGATCAACGGGGCTTCCGGTAGTCGGTCCGGCGGATCGGGCCCGCCGAGTGGCACCCTGACCGACATCAGGCTTCACGACGGTCGGAACCTGCTGGTGGCCGGCACCGCGAACGACCCTGATGGCGCACCCCGCGTGGTCGTCGCGACCCTGTTCGACGGCAGGATCGACATGTGGGTGGTCGATACGGTCAACGGCGAATACCTCGACGTCCATCCCGTTCAGCCGGGCAAGCACACCACCTGCACCGCAGTCATGGATGTGCCGACCGGGCAGGCAGTTCTCCTCGGCTGCCGTGAGAACGTCGTCAAGTAGTCAGCGCTCGCAAACCTTCAGCGCTCACCAACCTCTGAACACGTCGAAGGCGCGGTGATGGGATTGCAGCGGGCAACGACTCCCCCGGGCAGTTCAACCACAAAGCCGGCCTCGGGATCGGCCACGTAGTAGTCGGTGGACAGGTAGTGCCCGCCGCTGGCCAGAGCACTGTCACGCAGCGTCACGTCATTGGCCCGCGCATGGATTCCCGGCTCATCGGTGCGGGTGCGGATCAGGTAGCCGGCCGCCGCCGCGTCGTCGAGTGCCGGCTGCTCGTCGGTGGAGATGTCCATTCGCAGGAACGCTGCGTCGGGC
>JBPCTP010000550.1:0-10255 GCA_051011615.1 Microthrixaceae bacterium
TCTCCGGACACCTCGGCGGTGCCGACCTCGGCGTCGTAGGCGTCGAGCTGGGCGGACGAGCCGACGAGCACCATCACATCGCCCTGGCCGATCATCCGGTCGGGCTGCGTCAGTTCGAGTTCACCGCGTTGCAGGAAGCCGGCGACGCTGACCCCGAATCGGCCGCGCAGGTCCACCTCGGCGAGCGTTGAGCCGACGAAGGGCGTGTCGGCCGCTGTTGCTTCTGCGACCACGAGTTCATCGAACGAGCCGATTGTGTGGGCGCGGTGGTCGTTGCCCAGCACACGTCTCGACATGGCCTCTCCGAGTAGCTGGCCCAGGTGCAACACCTGGTCGCAGCCTGCGAGTTCGAGGATGTCCACCGATGCGCCCGAGGAAGCTGTTGCACAGATCGGAACCGAGTCGCTGATCTCGCGCACGGTGAACGCCACGTTGGTGTTGGACATGTCGCTTCTGGTTGTGACCACCAGGGCAGCGTTCTCCACGCGGGCCCGGCGGTAGGTGTCGGGGTCGTCGAGATCTCCGACCATGACCTTTCGACCCTCGTCCACGAGCGTCAACGCATGAGGCAGGTCGGCAGTCACCAGAACGTAGGGCACATCGGAGCGATCCGCCCGATCCATGAGCGCTGCGCTGACGGCATCGAGGTTCGTCAGCACGATGTGGCCCTGCGTGTCCTCCGGAAGCCGGCGCGGGGCCCTTGCGGCCGCGCGTGATTCCATCCAGGGAAGGAACACGAACTGGATGAACGCGAAGGGGATCAACACGAGGATGAACACGGCGCCGGTGACCAGAACCACCACCGAGAAGAGACGCCCGAGGTCCGAGGTGAAGGTGATGTCGCCGAAGCCGAGCGTCGACATCGTGACGATCGTCCAGTACACCGCCGTTGGCCAGCTGTATCGTTGGCCCTCGGTCTCCATGATTTCGTGGAAGATTGCCGAGTAGATCGCGACCATCGCGACCAGGGCGATGCACAACCACCAGAAGACCCGTGTATCCCGTCGCCTGAACGGGCGGCCGAGCACGCTGAGGACCCAGCCGAGCGATTTCACCAGATTCCTCCCGGGTCAGACGTTCGACAGTGGACCGTACCTGCCGCCTGGGTCGTCGCGTGGAGCGGGTGACGGGAATCGAACCCGCGTTATCAGCTTGGGAAGCTGAAGTTCTGCCATTGAACTACACCCGCGTGCCGTGCGGACCAGTTTGCGGCCACACGAACCGACGGCGACAGTAGCAGCCCCCTCTGTGGCTTCTCCGACTGTGGATGCGCAGTCCGCCCCCGACCGTGGATTCGGTCAGGCCATCCATGGGACAGTTGTCACACCACTGGCGAAGGCGGACCCAATGCAAATAGTCTACGGTCCGTAGAGGAATCATACGGACGGGGGCACATGCCATTCACAGCGGTCGACCAACCTGCACGCTCGGACAGCTTTCCCGAGGGTGTCGAGATGCAACCCCGGGAGTACTCCTTTGATGACCTCGGGGCCATCCCGCAGTACTGGCAGATGGGCAACCCCCTGCTCACCCACTTCGAGAACGCGTTCTCGATCATGATCCCACCTGGGGAACGCTTCTTCGTGGACTCCGTGAAGGCGTACGAAAACCGCGTCACCGATGAGGAGGGACGCGAGCTCGTGCGGGCCTTCGTGACCCAGGAAACCCTGCACGGCGAGGCGCACGACCGCTACAACGCATCCTGTGGGCGCTTCGGAATCGACATCCTCAGCGAGGAGCGATACGCGGCAAAGGTCTTCAGGCGCACTCAGCGTTGGCTGCCGAGGAGGATCCAGTTGGCGATCACCGTGTTCTCCGAGCACCTGACCGCCGTCGGAGCGCATTCGCTGCTGGACTCCCCCGAAGCCGAAGACGAGTTCGATCCGCAGATGCTCGCCTTCTGGCGGTGGCATGCCGCTGAGGAACTCGAGCACAAGTCGGTCGCTTTCGACCTGTTGCGCAAGGTCGGCGGTGGCTACATCACCCGCATGCTGGGTGTGCTCGCATCAGCTCTGTTCCTCGCGGTTCCCATGGTGAAGATCGCACGATCCATGATTCGCCAGGACGATCACCGCATAACGCGGGCCGAGCGCAAGAAGGCATCCGACGTGCAGAAGCGGATCTTCAAGCGACAGTTCCCCTACTTCATTGCCTACTTCAAGCCGAGCTTTCACCCCTGGCAGATCGACGACACCGAGATGCTGAAGGACTGGTACGCAGAGCGCACCCCTGCGCTCGCTTCCTGAAGTTCCGATGTTTCGAACCGATTGGGTCCGCGACGCTGCGGGTCTGCGCAGTGTCGCCTCTGCAGGTCCCACCCCAAGCCGGCTCGACGTCGGGAGGTTTGCCGTGATCGCACTACGGTGCTGGCGGTGATTCTGTCCGACGCCACAATCCGAGCCGAAGTCGCAGCAGGTCGCATCGTCGTGGACCCCTTCGACGACGCAATGGTGCAGCCAAGCTCCATCGACGTCCGCCTCGATGACCGCTTCCTGGTCTTCCGCAGCCATACCCGGGCGGTGATCGATGTGAAGGAAGATCTGTCCGACCTCACCGAGATGGTGAAGGCGCCGGAGGGGGACGCATTCATCCTCCATCCCGGAGAGTTCGTGCTCGGGGCCACCGCCGAACGCGTATCGCTTCCCGACGACATCGTGGGTCGGATCGAGGGCAAGTCGAGCCTCGGCCGCCTGGGGCTGCTGATCCACACAACCGCCGGGTTCGTGGACGCCGGCTTCGAGGGCTTCCTCACCCTGGAACTCTCCAATGTCGCGACCCTGCCGATCACGTTGTACCCCGGAATGAAGATCGGCCAGATCAGCTTCCTTCGTATGGACCGTCCAGCCGAGACGCCCTACGGGGCGTCATCGCTGGGCTCGAAGTACAGCGGGCAGGTGGGTCCCACGGCCAGCCAGTACTGGAAGAACTTCGAGAAGTAGAGGCCGTTGGTCGAGCTTGCGCCGACTGCCTGTGGTTCCCTCTACCGATTGTCGCGCCAGGCCTTCCAGGCGCCGGTTGACCACAACGCCCAAACGATGAGCACGGGCTGGAAGAACAGCCTGGTGAGTCGGGCGGCATCCGAATCGAGACCGAAGGCATCGGTGCCCTCGACGTACTGTGCGATGTTGCCCGGATAGATCACGACGAAGAAGGCTGCCGTGATCCAACCCACCTGTACTCGTTTGGACCGCCAGCCGATGAGCGAGGCGCCAAGTGCGATCTCTACCACGCCGGAGCCGAGCACCACGAGGTCCGCATCCACCGGGAACCATCCCGGCACCTGGGCCTGGAACTCTTCGCGCTGAACGCTGAGATGGCCGATGCCTGCAACGGTCAGGAAGGCGCCCAGGATCAGTCGCCCTGCGGTTCGAGCACGACCGGCGCGAACCGGCCCGGCCGATGCGTCAGGCAACTCGCTCATCGGGTGCTCCCGACGCTTCTCAGGAGTCCTCTGATCCCGAGTCCTGTGCGACACCCGCGCTGGCGGTGACCGCCACCGGCTCAGCGTTCTCGATCGCCTCGAGCAGGTGCATGGCGAGGTCGCCCACGCGGACGTCCTCCTCCTCGACTCCCTGGCTCTTCACGCCGTCGTCGATCATCACGTAGCAGAACGGACAGGCCGTCGCGATGCGTTCTGCACCTGTGGCCAACAGCTCCTGGGAACGTTCGACGTTGACCTGTTTGCCGACATGCTCCTCCATCCACATGCGGGCACCTCCTGCGCCACAGCACATTCCCTTGGTGCCGTTGCGGTCGGCTTCCACGATGTCGATTCCCTCGAGGGAGCCGATTACGTTGCGCGGTGTCATGTAGACGTCGTTGTGGCGTCCCAGGTAGCAGGAGTCGTGATAGACGATCCGCTCGTCCAGCTTGGCGCCAGTGAGGTCCAGGCGGCCGCTGTCGATGAGCTCCTCGAGGAACTGGCTGTGGTGAACCACCTCGTAGTGTCCACCCAGCTGCGGGTACTCGTTGCCGAGTGTGTTGAAGCAATGGGGACACTGCGTGATGATCTTGCGCACGCCCATCTCATTGAGCGTCTCGATGTTCTGCATCGCCAGCATCTGGAAGATGTACTCGTTGCCGGAGCGGCGGGCAGGGTCGCCCGTGCAGTTCTCCGACGGGCCGAGGATCGAGAAGCTCACGTCCGCTCGCTGGAGCAGCTTCGCCATCGACTGTGTGACCTTCTTGTTCTTGTCGTCGAAGGCACCGGCGCACCCGACCCAGTAGAGATACTCGGACTCGAAGGGGTCGCCGCCGTCGATGATCTCGATGCCCTCGAGGTCCTTGGCCCAGTCGGCACGTTCGCCCTGGGAGATGCCCCATGGGTTGCCCGAGTTCTCCATGCCGCGATACGCGGATCCCAACTCGGTGGGGAAGTCCGACTCCATCAGCGACAGGTAACGGCGCATGTCAAGGATCTTGTCGAGGATCTCGATGTTGACCGGACAGTTCTCGTCGCACGCCTTGCAGGTGGTGCAGGCCCAAACCTCGTCGGAGGTGATGCGCTGAAAGACGTTGTCGGCGCTGACGGTGATCTCTGCGTCGACGCCGATCGGGGGTGACACCTTCGGGTCGCCTGTGGCGGACATGACCTCGCCGGTCTTGAGCACGATCTCGCGGGGATCCAGCGACTTGCCGGTGGCGTGTGCGGGGCACACGGCCGTGCAACGTCCGCACATGGTGCAGGCGTCGGTGTCGAGCAGCTGCTTCCAAGTGAAGTCCTCGACGGCTGAAGCGCCGAAGGACTCCATCTCGGTTTCCATGAGATTCGGCATCGCCTTCATGGCGCCCTTGGGGCGGTCCTTGTCGGAGAGGTACATGTTGAGCGGCGAGGTGAAGATGTGGCGCAGCATCGTGACCGGCAGGATCAACAGGAAGGCGATGAAGCTGAGCACGTGGATGATCCACCACGTCTGGTGCAGGGTAGAGAGGCTGCTCTCGCTCCAGCCGTCGACCAATTGGGCCAGCGGGTAGCCGATGAAGGACCACTTCTCGATCTGCATCACTTCGGGATCCAGCTTGGACTCCCATGCGATGCGGGCACCCTCGGCGAGGAAACCGCTGACAGCGATCAGCAGGAACACCCCGAGGATCACGGCATGCTCCGGCTTGGTCTTGATGCGGATGCGGTAGGGCTTCTGGATGTAGCGCCGAACGATCGCCCACACGATGCCGACCAGGAACACCACGCCGGCTGCATCGCCCACGAACGAATACGCCTGGTAGGTGGTGCCCTCGAGGAACTTGGCGCTGTCGGGCAGCTGGTGGTTGATCTCTAGGACGGTGGTGACTGCCAGCAGGATCAGGAAGCCGAAGTACATGAGCGAATGCATGATCCCCGCAGCAGGATCCCGCAGCAGCGTCTGCATGTAGAGGCAAGCTCGGAGGTTCTCGAAGCGCTTCTTGGCGTTCTTGGGTGTGATGTCCCGCCGGTCCGGACCGCCGCGGTTCCAGTTCTTCATCCGCTGGGCGAACACGAAGCCGCCGTAGACGATCACGATAGGAACGACTGTGTAGAAGGTGACCTTCAACCAGGCCGGGATGTTGGCGAAGACCTCGCGCGCTATCGAGCCTTCCTCGCCGTGCCACTGCGTGATCGTGGCGAGGATTCCCGAGCCGACAGTTATCAGAGCGACGAGAACGCCGATGACGATTGCGATCTGGTACGGCTGGAGCCGCTTCGGGCCGGGAACTTCGGAGGCCTGTTCTGTCTCGGAGGCCTGGTCGGGGGCGGTCTCTGTGGCAGTCATATCGCCATGAAACCTACCGCGGCGCTGACCCTGTAGGAATTCTCAGAGCCCTGAATCCTCGGATCCCCGCCAAGAGCGGCCGTGAAGGAGTCGGGGCGCAAGCGGCCTTGGCGCAACCGGCCGTCCGGGTGCGAAGACGTTGCTCCGCCAACGAGCGGGCCATGTGAGCTTGAATGGTGCCCGACCGGAAAGGACACGGATGCGGGTCATTTCAGTGGCAGGCGCCAAGGGAGGCGTCGGCAAGACCGCCGTAGCGGTCAATCTGGCGATGCTCTCTGCTCGCTCGGGCCGCCGCACACTGCTGTGGGACCTCGATCCCCAGGCCGCAGCCACCCACTGCTACCGGCTCAAGGCCAAGGTGAAGGGCGGTGCGGGCCGGATGCTCGGCGGCAAGCGCGACCTCCAGGCTTTCGTTCGTGGCACCGACTACGACAACCTCGATCTGGTGCCGGTTGACAAGACGTTCCGGGTGGTCGACACGGTGTTGTCCGCGCGGCGTTGGCCCGACCGTGCCGTTCGCAAGCTGCTGCGCCCGGTCGCCGGCGACTACGACGTTGCCATTCTTGACTGCGCACCGGGGTTGGGTGTGATGGCCGAGTCCGTCTTTGCAGCCTCCGACCTGGTCATCGCGCCGATCGTCCCCGCACCGCTCGCGATCCGCAGCCTGGACCAGATGACGGAGTTCATCGACGAGTACCGCGAGGGCCTGCCGCTGCTTGCGGTGCTTTCCATGGTTGACCGTCGCAAGGTGCTGCACCGCCAGATGCTCGAGAGCGTGTCCGGCGACGGACGGTTCGCCGAAGCTGCGATTCCACTGTCGTCATCGGTGGAGCGCATGGGTCTCGAACAGGTCCCCGCTGTGCTCGCCTCTCCCCGCAACCTGTCGGCCAAGGCGTTCAACTCGCTCTGGGACGACGTCTGCGATCGCATCGACATCGCCGCCGGCCCCGACCCCGACTGAGCTCACTCGGGCGAATCGTCGCCCAGCTCTCCCACGTTCGAAAGACCCGGAGAGTTGGGGCCCTGTGGCCCCGGGTTCAGCCGCCGGAAGCCTGCTTGGCCACTGCGTCGGCGCGGGCTGCGACCTCGGCGGGGTCCATCAGGTAGCGCTGGTCCACCGCGACGTCGCTCAGCGGCGCCATGTCGTCTGCGAGTTCGTAGCGCAATGGCACGCCCGTGGGGATGTTCAGTTCGGTGATCTCGTCGTCGGAGATGCCCTGGAGATGCTTCACGAGCGCCCGCAGCGAGTTCCCATGTGCCGCGACCAGCACGCGCATTCCGCATTGCAGGTCGGGCACGATGGAGTCGTACCAGTAGGGCAGCATCCGCTCGAAGACATCCTTCAGGCACTCGCCCACAGGCACGATCTCGGGCGGCAGGGTCGCGTAGCGCTCGTCGTCGTTCGGGTTGTAGGCGTTGCCGGCCTCGATGGCCGGAGGTGGCGTGTCGTAGCTGCGACGCCAGATCTTCACCTGTTCCTCGCCGTACTGCTCGGTCGTCTCAGCCTTGTTCTTGCCGGTCAACTCGCCGTAGTGGCGTTCGTTGAGCCTCCAGTCTCGTCGCACCGGTATCCAGAGTCGGTCCATGGCATCGAGGGCCAGGTTCGCTGTTCTGATCGCACGGGTCTGCAGTGAGGTGTGGACCACGTCGGGGTGGAAGCCGGCCTCTCGCATCATGTCGCCGGAGGCTGCGGCCTCCGCGGTGCCCGCGTCGGTGAGGTCGCAGTCATACCAACCGGTGAAGAGATTCGAGCGGTTCCATTCGCTCTGGCCGTGTCGGAGCAGTACGAGTTCTGGCATCGGGCCTCCCTGGCCGTTGCTGCGTTCATTGCCACAGCCGTGATGCGACGATGCTGCCCGTTGGCAGCGCAAGGTTCCAACCCCACCGATGTTGTGGCCCCGCGGTCTGGGCGCGGGGATCATCGGATGGGTCTCGGTGCGGGTCAGCGCACGCACACACCTACACTCGCCGCGATGGCCGAGCCGACACCACGGGTGAGCGTGGTGATCCCCTGCTACAACTCCCTGCGCTACCTGCCCGAGACCCTCGACGCCGTCCTGACCGGCGAGTTCGAGGATCTCGAGGTGGTCCTGGTCGACGACGGTGGCGACGACGACCTGAACGGCTGGTCCGGCAGGCTCGGTGATCCGAGGGTCCGAGTCGTCCGCCAACCGAACGGCGGTGTCGCGGCGGCCCGAAACCGGGGTGTCGCGGACGCAACCGGCGAGTTGATCGCCTTCTGCGACTCCGACGACGTCTGGTTGCCCCATGCCCTCCGTGTGATGGTCGAACGCTTCGACGAACTGGACGGCCAGGTGGGTGAGACTCCGGTCGGGCTCGTCTACGGCTGGTACCAGGTGGTGCTCGAGGACGGTACCCCGACGGGCCGCGTGGAGGCCCACGACGCGGAAGGTGACGTCTGGGAACACTTCGTCACCGCCAACCCCGTTGGCATGTCGGCGACACTCGTGCCGAAGTCCGTGTTCGACGAACTCGGGGGATTCGACGTCAATCGCGACGAGTTCCCGATCGATGTGGAGGACTGGGACCTCTGGATCCGCATCGCAGCGTCACACCGGGTGGGGTTGGTCCGCGACGTGCTCTATCTCTATCGCCGACACGACTCGAACTCCTCAACTGCGGTCGACTCACTTGATTCGGCATATCGAAGGCTGTTGCACAACGCCTTTGACGGGCAGTCCGGAGACCGGCTCGAGTTGCGGCCCGCCGCCACGGCGCACGTCGAGAAGATCCTCGGCTGGCAGAGCCTCAACGACGAACGAGATCCGGAGCGTGCGCTGGCCTACCGCCGCTCTGCACGCCGACATGATCCCGCCGTGATGACCTCACCCGACTACTGGCGCCTTGGAGCAGCTGCGCGGGCCATGAGCATGCTGGGCCAGAACGGATACGAGTCGATTCGCGCCGCGGCGGGGGCGCTTCGTCGTCGGCTCGGACTTCGCCGCGGCTGAGCGAGATTTCCGGCGCCGTCGCGGCTCCTGTGTCGCATTCGCACCGTCCTTCACAGGGGCAGCGACGATCCCGCGATGTGTGAGACCCAAAAGCCAGCCCCAACCTGAGCGCGCGCCCAGCAATGTGGACAAAGCTGACAACTGAAGACTCAAGTTTGCTATCATGACTCGACGCACTCGCCTTGTAGGCGGGCGCTTTGGGCCCTAGAAAGGGTCTCGACGCCCTTTCACCCCCCGAGAGGGCCCGCCATCGAACGCGATACAGCAGCGCAGCTGCGAAGACAGGAGAAACCATGCCCAAGGCCGTAGGAATCGATCTCGGCACCACCAACTCGGTCGTCAGTGCCCTCGAGGCAGGCGAGCCGGTCGTCGTGCCCAATGCTGAAGGCGCACGCACGACACCGTCGGTCGTTGCCTTCAAGGACGGCGAAGTGCTCGTCGGCGAGGTGGCCAAGCGCCAGGCTGTCACCAACGCCGATCACACCATCCGATCGGTCAAGCGCCACATGGGTACCAACTGGTCCACCGAGATCGACGGCAAGAAGTACTCCGCGCAGGAGATCTCGGCGCGCATCCTCCAGAAGCTCAAGCGCGACGCCGAGGCCTACCTGGGCGACACCGTCACCCAGGCCGTCGTCACCGTGCCCGCGTACTTCGACGACAGCCAGCGCACCGCCACCAAGGAAGCCGGACAGATCGCCGGCCTTGAGGTGCTGCGAATCATCAACGAGCCCACAGCCGCAGCTCTCGCCTACGGCATGAACGAGGAGGGCGACGACCAGACCATCCTCGTGTTCGACCTCGGCGGCGGCACCTTCGATGTCTCCGTACTCGAGATCGGCGATGGCGTGTTCGAGGTCAAGTCCACCCACGGTGACACCAGCCTCGGTGGCGACGACTGGGACGACGCGATCATGGAATGGCTCGTCAGCTCCTTCAAGAACGAACAGGGCGTAGACCTCTCGGCCGACAACATGGCGGTCCAGCGACTCAAGGAAGCCGCAGAGAAGGCGAAGATCGAGCTGAGCCAGGTGGCCCAGACACAGATCAACCTGCCGTTCGTGACGGCCACCGACAGCGGACCGCTCCACCTGGACATGACCCTCACGCGGGCCAAGTTCCAGGAGATGACCCAGGACCTGATCAACCGCTGCCGGGAGCCCTTCGAACAGGCACTCAAGGACGCAGGCGTCTCCAAGGACAGCCTCGACCATGTGATCATGGTCGGTGGATCCACTCGTATGCCGGCGGTGCAGGAACTCGTTCACGACCTCACCGGCAAGGAGCCACACAAGGGCGTCAACCCCGACGAAGTCGTGGCGATGGGCGCCTCCATCCAGGCCGGTGTGCTCAAGGGTGACGTCAAGGACGTGCTGCTGCTCGATGTCACGCCACTCTCACTGGGAATCGAGACCAAGGGCGGCGTCATGACCAAGCTCATCGATCGCAACACGACGATCCCGACGCGTAAGTCGGAGATCTTCACGACCGCAGCAGACAACCAGACCTCCGTCGAGGTCCACGTTCTGCAGG
>JBPCTP010000551.1:0-4167 GCA_051011615.1 Microthrixaceae bacterium
GTGCTGGCCGGACCGTCACGCAAGACCCAGCGCGCGATCGCACTCGTCGTGGTAGGCGCAACCGTGGCGACGACGGTTGCGTTGCTCGTCGGCACAGTCGACGGTGACACCGTCGCGGTGGCCGTGGGTGGCTGGTCCGCAGCCGGGGCCGGCGTCGTACTCGTGGCTGACCTGACCGCTGCGATGTTCCTGGTGGTCTCCATGCTCTCGCTCGGAGCCGTGTTGGTGTTCGCCGTCGGCCAGCGTGCCAGCGACGTCGACACGCCGGCGTTCTATCCCGTCTACATGGTGCTCACCGCGGGAGTCTCGCTGGCCTTCCTGACCTCTGACCTGTTCACGCTCTTCGTGGCCTTCGAGCTGTTGCTCATCGCCAGCTACATACTGCTCACCCTCGGCCGTCGCGGCGACCAGGTCCGGAGCGCGATGACCTACGTGGTGATCAACCTGCTGGCCGGTGCGCTGTTCATTGCAGCCATCGCCTATCTGTACGGAGCGCTGGGAACGGTTTCGATGGCCGGCATCGCGGAGCGGCTGCCCGAGATCTCCGACACAACCGCCACGGCGATCATGCTGGCCCTGCTGGCGGTGTTCGGCATCAAGGCAGCCGTGGTTCCATTGCACTTCTGGCTCCCCGACTCCTACCCCACCGCCCCCACGACGGTCACAGCGGTGTTCGCCGGCCTGCTGACCAAGATCGGGGTCTATGCGCTCATCCGCACCACCACGTTGTTCGACCTGGACAACTTGACCGGCGTGCTGCTGGTGGTGGCGTCGGTGACGATGCTCATCGGCGTGCTGGGTGCCATCGCGCAGGACGACATCAAGCGGATCCTGTCGTTCCACATCATCAGCCAGATCGGCTACATGGTGCTGGGAATCGGACTGTTCACGGTCTCGGGGATCGCAGCTGCGATCTTCTTCACCATCCACCAGATACCGATCAAGACCGCGCTGTTCATGACCGGCGGACTCGTGGAGGACCGAGCCGGGACGTCGGCACTTCGACGCATAGATGGCTTCGCCCACACAGCCCCGATGGTGGGGGTGCTCTTTGCCCTCGCAGCAGCCAGCCTCGCCGGCCTGCCACCCTTTTCCGGCTTCGTGGGCAAGCTCGCGCTCGTGGAGTCGGGCGTGGCCGGGGGTGCCTGGGTCCCAGTGGTGATCAGCCTCGCTGCAAGCCTTTTGACCCTCATCTCGATGACCAAGATCTGGACGCAGGTCTTCTGGGGCAAGCCGACCTCGGTCCCCATCGACGTGGCGCCGACCAGCGGTGGGGGCATCGCACTCGCCTCCCCCAGCCGGCCCCGGATCATGACCGGCGCAACGGCAGGAATCGTTGCGATCACCCTTGCCATCGCCTTGTTCGCAGGACCCATATGGGACTGGAGCATGACCGCAGCTGCGGACCTACGTGATCCGGCGGAATACATCGGAGCAGTCACGGGCGCAGGAGGTACGAGCAATGGGTCGTGACCATCTCTATGACGACACAGCGGTGGACGACCGGTCACCGCTGGCACACCGAATCGCCCTCCAACTGCCGATCTGGTTCGTAGCCATGGCGCTGTGGGTGGCGCTGTGGGGTGATGCAAGCATCGGCAACCTCATAGGGGGAGCGGCCGTGGCGACACTTCTCGCGGTTCTGTTCCATCCGGGCCGGAGGGAACGCCTGGGCCGCCTACGGTTCGTCGCGGCGCTACGGTTCAGCTGGTACGTGATCGTGAGTCTCACCCGCTCCACCATCTCAGTGGCGTGGGAGGTGCTGACACCCAGCGACCACAGTCGCCCCGGCATCCTCGCGGTGCAGCTGCCCTCGGCGACACCCGTGGTCCTGACCGCCGTCACGACCGCCGTCGGCCTCACTCCCGGCACGGTCGTGGTCGACGTCGGGCACCAGCCGACGATCCTCTACGTGCATGTTCTGCACCTCACCGAACCCTCCAAGGTACGGCGCGACATCGCCCGCCTCGAGGCGCTGGCACTGGCTGCATTCGGGCCATCGGACGCCACGGACGACATCGAGTTGCTCACCTCCGAAGCCAGGGCCAGTGACCCACGCAGGGGCACGGGCGAAGGGCGCACCACATGAGCACCGCTGCCGCCTACATCGCCGGCGTCCTCCTTGCCGGAGCTGGAGTACTTTCCGCTGCGCGCGCCCTGCGCAGAGGGTCGATCGCGGACCGCACCCTCGGACTCGACCTCTTCGTCGTGGTTGTGGCGACAGCAGTGACGGTCAGGGCAGCGCGAACCGGCGAGACCTTCTTCCTGCCTCTGGTCACTGTCGTCGCACTGCTCGCGTTCGTCGCCACCGTCACGATCGCCCGCTTCCTGGAAGCCTCACGCTTCAGGGCGGATCCGGCGCGGTCCGAACCGACGCCGCCAGACCTGGAGGAGTCGACATGAGAATCATTGCGGACGTGCTCATCTGTGTCGGTTGCTTCCTGGTGTTCCTCGCAGCTCTGGGATTGCATCGCTTCAGCGACCTCTACACCCGGATCCATTCGGCGTCGAAGGCAACCTCCGGTGGTTTCGTCCTCGTCGCCGCCGGCGCCGTCATCCACCTGGGCTCGGCAGCGGCCCGGGTAGAGCTGACGGTTGCAGCGGTGTTGCTCGTGATCACCACACCGGTCGGAGTGCACCTCCTCGCCCGCGCAGCACATCGGCGGGGAAATCCTCGCCCCGAGAACCTTTCGATCGATGAACTGAGTTCGGCGGGCCCCGACCCCGAAGTGGGCTGACCGGGCCCACCGCCATTCCTGTGCCTCAAATGCTTTACCTCGCCGTGTGCACACGAGAGTCTGTTCCACATGCCCGACGGCAAGGACTATTACGAGGTGCTGGGCGTCGATCGCGAGGCAGGCACCGATGAGATCAAACGCGCCTATCGCAAGCTCGCCCGCGAGTTCCACCCCGACATCAACTCCGACCCCGGTGCGGAGGCACACTTCAAGGCGATAGTCGAAGCCAACGACGTACTGTCGGACCCGGAGCTCCGCAAGAAGTACGACACCTTCGGCGAGGACTTCCGACAGATTCCAGATGACGTCGACCCCGAGGCGTGGGCCCAGGCACAACGAATGCGCGATACCGCCGGCAGGCCGCCGCCGGATGACGCCCACGGCGGCGGTGCGTCCTACTCCATGGACGATGAAGCGTTCCAGGACCTGCTGTCGGACCTGTTCGGACAGCAACACCGCCCCGGCGGGGGCTTCGGCGCCGTGCCGGGTGCCGATCAGCGAGCGAGCATCTCGTTGAGTCTGCGCGACGCCTTCGGCGGCGGCGAGCACACGCTCACTTTCGACGGTCCGGCCGGTGAAAGAACCGTGCGAACCAACTTCCCGCCCGGTGTCACCAACGGTCAGGTGATCCGCGTGCCGGGCAAGGGCGGCGGCGGCACCCAGGGCGCCCCGGCCGGCGATCTGTACCTCCACATCACCGTCGACGAGGACCCGCGGTTCCGGCTCGACGGACGCGACATCGAGGTGGAACTACCGCTCGCCCCGTGGGAGGCCGCACTGGGGACCACTGTCGAGGTATCGGGCCCGGGAGGAACCAAGAAGATCCGCATCGCCCCCGGCACTTCGTCGGGCAAGCGGCTGAGGATCAAGGGACAGGGCATGCCGACTCCCGGCAAGCCCGGCGACCTGTACGCGAGGACCACGATCGTGGTCCCGACCGACCTCTCCGACGACGAACGCCGTCTGTACAGTGAGTTGGCGGATCTCAGCGACTTCGACCCCAGGAGCGCGGCATGAGCTCAGATATCGTCCCTGCCGAACAGATCGAGCTCGAATCCTTCGCCCGTATCTGCGAGCTGCATCCAGAGCTGTTGGAGCGGTTCGTCTCACTGGGCCTGGTCGAGGTCGACACCGACGAGGAGGGCAGGCGCTGGGTCCGCCGTACCCAGCAACGCGAGGTGGACAGGATCCGCAGACTGCGATCAGGGTTGCATCTCAGCTACTCCTCCATCGCAGTGGTGGCGCCCCTGCTCGACCGCGTCCAGCGCCTGGAGGTGGAGGTTCTTCGCCTGAGGTCCGAACAACACCAGCCCGTGCGCAAGAACAGCGACGAGGCGCCCGAGGAGTCCTGAAAGGGCCGCCGCTTCCGCGGCTGCAGATTGGCGATCGACCTCGATGCGGGCGCGTCGATCTCCGCAGTGGTCCAGAC
>JBPCTP010000552.1:0-3566 GCA_051011615.1 Microthrixaceae bacterium
GTCTCGCCCACGTACTTGTTGAGCAGCTCGGGGCCCTTGATGTTGAGGAAGTAGCTGCGAGCGGCGCGGTCGCCGCTGACCTCGGCCACCTTCTTGGCCAGCGAGTTCGCCACCGCCTTGGCGATGAGCGTCTTGCCGCAACCCGGGGGGCCGTAGAGCAGGATCCCCTTGGGTGCTGGAAGGTCGTAGGTGGCGAAGAGGTCCTGGTGGACGAAGGGCAACTCGACAGCGTCGGTGATCATCTCGATCTGGTCGTCGAGCCCACCGATGTCGGAGTAAGCGATGTCGGGTACCTCTTCGAGGACGAGTTCCTCCACCTCTGGCCGCGGCAGGCGTTCGAGCAGCAGCCCGGATCGCGGATCCATCAGCACAGTGTCGCCGGACTTGAGAAGACCTGGGTCCAGTGAGGCTCCCAGCTCTGCGACTCTCTCCTCGTCTGCTCTTCCGACGATCAGAGCCCTAGAGCGGTCCTCGAGCACCTCCTTGAGGGTGACGATCTCGCCGGAGGCTTCGGGGGATCTGGCCATGATCACGTTGTAGGACTCGTTGAGCACGACCTCGGCGCCACGCAGGAGATCATCGGGTTCGACGTCCGGTGACACCTCGACGCGCATCTTGCGTCCTGCGGCCTGCACGTCGACCGTGCCGTCGTCGTTGCGGTCGAGCAGCGTCGCGTAGGCGGAGGGCGGCTGGGTGAGTTTCTCGACCTCCTCGCGCAGCGCTGCGATGTGGTCGCGTGCCTCGCGAAGTGTGTACGACAGCTTCTCGTTCTGGCTCACGGCCTGTGCGAGCTGGCCCTTGGTTTCGAGCAGACGTTCCTCGAGGGTCCGTACGCGCTTGGGTGCATCCTGAAGGCGGCGCACCAGTGACGCGATCTCGTCCTCGAGTTCACCCACCTGTGCGCGCAGTGCCTCTGTATCCTGGCCGTCGGCCGGTGCGCCTGCCTGCGGCGCATCCTGCTTGGGTTCCTTGCCCGTCTCCTGGTCGCCTTCCACGGTCACCTCCGTGTGGTCGTCGGGTCCGTTCTAGCGCCAAGTCGACCTCACGCGGCGGAGGGTCGTGCACAACCTGAGATGCCAGCGAGATTTTTACCTGCTGAATACCGTGCAAATGATCGGCGGGCTAGCCTCGTGTGCGTTCGGCGGTGCCAGTCGCTACCGTCGAGCCCAGTTTCGGAACACCCGTGGTTCCGACACCGGCAAGCAAACCTCCCCGGCCCCCGAGGGCCCGACCGAAAGGCCGACAAGATGGCGATGAAGGTGTGGATCGATCAGGACCTGTGCACCGGCGACGGTCTCTGTGAAGAGATCTCTCCAGCGGTGTTCACCCTCCTCGACGACGGCCTTGCCTATGTCAAGGAAGGCGACAAGGTCTACAGCGATCCCGGCGGTCCCGAGGGCCTTGCGGTCATACCTGATGGCGAGCTCGACGGCGTTATCGAGTCGGCCGAGGAATGCCCCGGCGAGTGCATCTTCATCGAAGCTGAGTGACCTTGCCGGGCGCGTCGCCCGGCTCAGAGCACCTGGTGCGCCGACATCGAGTCGGTCAATCGAGGCAGTCGCCTGTGTCGATTGGTGCCAGCGCGGGCGCCAGGCCTGCGAGGGTCGACACGTCCAGCGCATAGGCGACACCGGGTTGGTCCGGCGCTATCGCCACGGCGATTCCGATCAGGGCACCGGTGGAGTCGAGTACCGCGCTGCCGGAATCCCCTGGTTCGAGGTTCGCAGAAAGCACGAGCAGCGGCCGCCGCACCAGTTCCTGGTCGTAGATGTCGTAGCCCGTGGCGTCGATCATGTCGCCGACTTCGTGCGGGGACGGTTCGAAGGGTCCGCCGCCCGGGAATCCGAGAACCAGACCTGCCGCCGATTCCGTGGCCGTTCCGAGTGCCAGCGCAGGGCGCAGCAGATCGCTGCGCACCATTGCCAGGTCGGTGGCGGGATCAAACGCCACCACACGTCCGGTGCCCGTGGTGCCGTCGGGTGCAGTCAGTGTCGTGAGTTCGGTACCGGCCACGACATGGGCGTTGGTGAGCCAGATCCCGTCCCCCACCGAGAAGGCGCTGCCGGATTGCACCAGCCCGCATGCCTCTCCCTGCACGCGGGCCGAGCTGGCGGCCACCTGCGACAGGAGATCCGCGGCAATTGGGGATCCGTCTGGCGGTGGCGGCAACTCCGGCGACGGTTGCAGGTTGGCGAACAGTTCCGGGAAGCTGCCGTTCGCGAGATTCCGTTCGAGCTCGCGCAGACGAGCGGGTGGTTCCGGGAGGTGATCCGAGACTGCTCTGGCCACCGCCGAGGTGCGGGTGGTCGAAGACACCCAGCCTTCGGTGACCGACAGCAGCGGCACGAGCAGCCACACGATCACGACCACCCCCACGACTCCGAGCACGGATCCGCCCAGGGAGTCGGCGATGCGGAGGTGTTGGTCCTCGGTTCGTGGACGCAGGCGGGAGCCGATCGCCACACCGACGGACTGCCCGATTGCCACGAGCGCGACGAATCCGCCAGCGGTCAACAGAAGCACACCGACGTCAGAAGATGGATCCATCCAGTTCGTGAGTGCAGGTACTGCCGCCACGGCGATGGCGAGACCTGCCAACGCGCCGAGCCATCCCAACGCCCGGGTGACCAGGCCGAGGCGCCAGCCGCCGGCAATGGCCAGCAACGCGGCGAGTACGACCGCGATGTCGAAGAGGTTCACTCCTTCAGTGTGGGGGCTCCGAGGCGGGCGTGCGTAAGGAAACCTGTGTGGGCCACCATCCTGTGGTCCGGCCGCACCGCCTGACCCTCCACCTTCCAGGTGCGATTCAGCACCTCGACGGACTCTGATGCGAAGAAACCGTGGGCATCCAGGGCCTCGCGCAGCTGGGCCACCTGCATGATGCTCGGTGTGTAGGCGCACAGGATTCCGCCCGGACGCATCGAGACCGCCGCGTGGGGTACCACCCGCCAGGGTTCGGGCAGGTCGAGCACGACCCGGTCATAGCGGGACCCATCAGGGCGAAGGTCGATTCCCTCGAAGCAGTCGCGAAGCTCGACGTCGTAGCGGCCGAGAGCCTCCTCGCCGAGGAAGCGCTCCACGTTGGCCTGGGCGCGATTCGCGAAGTCCTCACGGATTTCGTAGCCACAGATGTTGGCTCCGCACCGCAGCATCGCCATGGACAGCGCGCCGGATCCCACTCCGCTCTCGAGCACAGACATTCCCGCCCCGATGTCCGCCAGCATGAGAATCGGCCCGAGGTCCTTCGGGTAGATCACCTGTGCGCCGCGGGGCATCTTGAGCACGAACTCCGACAGGGTCGGCCGCAGAACCAGGAACGGCTGGTTCCGCGAGGAACGCACCGTTGTTCCCTCGGCGACACCGATCAGCTCGTCATGGCCGATGATCCCCGAATGGAAATGGAACTCCTTGCCGGAGGTGAGCACCCCCTGGTACCGACGGCCCTTGCTGTCCACCAGTTGCACGAGGTCGCCCTCGCTCAGGTTTGCATCCACGATTGGTTCCGGCCGTCGTTCACTCGTACACGGTTGCGTGAACCGCAGAATCGTTTCGCACGGCGCTGAAGC
>JBPCTP010000553.1:0-3827 GCA_051011615.1 Microthrixaceae bacterium
GTCACTTCCTTCACTCTCACCGTCACTCCCTTCGTCGCTGTCTCCGTCGCTGTCATCGTCCTGGGTCCCACCGTCGTCGGGGTTCTCCTCGGGCGTCGCCCCTTCCGCCGCAGGCTCCTCTCCCTCGGGCTCGTCGCCCGCCGGGGCTTCGGCGCCTGCCGTTGCGTCCAGTACGAACACGCTCTGCGGCAGGTCGTCGACGGCGACGCCGGTGTTGTCCGATATCACCGACCCGAGCGACCGCCTGTAGTCGATGCCGTACCGATCCCGGATCTCGTCGAGCAGCGGGTCGTTCTCATGGAAGAACCGGTCACCGTCGCGCAGGGCGCTGAACTGTGCAGTCCACATGGCCAGCTGGAGTTCTCCGAACTCGCTGCCCTCGACGTGTTGTTCGCTCACCATGCCGGTGAATGCGTCCACGTCATCCACCGAGTCGAAGATGGCTGCCAGGCGCGCCGCCGTGGTGCTTCGACGCAATGCCGTGACCGCCTCGCCGTCGGCCGCGTCAGTACCCAGTTCGATGTCGTTGCCGGCGATGTCGCTCAGCGCCAGCACGTCGAGGATGTCCGGATCGTCGATCGGGTTCGACTGGTCGATCTCGGGATCATCTGCGAACTCCGAGGTGTCCTCACCCGTCAGCTCCACGAATGAGTCGATGGGATCGAGGCCATAGGCGACACGCATCTCGTTGTAGGAAGGCATGCCATGGTCGCGGGCACGTGCCACGTCCAGTGCGCCGAGGTCATTGACTCCTGAGAAACAATTCTCGATCCCCTCGCCGTCGAGGCAATCCATGGGGTTCTCCGTGGCGGGGCCGGGGACCTGGAACAACACGCTGCGCAGCTGGTTGTCGATCTGCTCGTCATTGGCGTATGCCGCCTCTGAAGCCAAGCCCGCCAGCAGGTTGCCGAGGCCCAGTTGTTCGACGAGTGCAGGGTTTCCGAACGCGACGTTGAGCGGTACGGCAACCTCGACCACGTCGCCGTCCACGGTGACCTCGATGCCCTGGCCCTCGAGCCCGGCAACACCGTCATCTCCGAGCTCCGACAAGGGGATCTCGGCTTCGAACTCACCATGGATCTGGGAGTGTGCGCGGTAGCCCACGGTCGCGAACTCGTTGGTGATCGAAGGATCGACGGTGTCGTCGTATCCCGCATATGGGTCGAGTTCCACACCGACGGCCGGAAGGAACTCGTTGTAGGTGATGTACTGTTGCATGGCCCCCACGACGCGCCTTGCGATCTGGAACTTCGTCTCGGAGTCCAGGTCGGCCGGCAAGTCAGCGACTATGCGGTTGTGCTCCCGGAGCAACAGTGTGTGCACGGCTGCGAGTCCGATGTTCTCGTTCGCCCTCACGTCTCCGGCGACGATCGCCGATTCGGGATCACCCATCAGACGTCCCATGAGTTCCATCTCCGGCGCCTCTGCACCTGCCCGGTCGGCAGCGGTCGGCAGGTAGCCATCGGACTCCAGCAACGTGGCTTCGTTGTTGGTCGGGTCACCGTCGAGGCTGCCCTCTCGCAGCCAGTCGAGTCGGTCGTCGGACCCGCCGTAGATGGCCCATCCGTCGATGTAGGAACTGATCGTGTTCACCTGTTCGCGTGCTGATTCGACGCCAGTACCTTCCGCCGCCGCGGAGCGTGTGGTCGAGATGGACCCGAGGTCGTTGATGAAGCTCTCGAGCGGATCCTCCGGGTCGAACGCAATCGCGAGGTCCTCATCGGAGGTCTCGCGCAGTCCGATCGTGTGGTCGATGAACTGACCCCAGACGAACCCCCAATGGGTCACCTGGTTCTCCGAGAACAGGTTCTGGTTGGTGTCGTTGAAGATCCGGTTGCTCAGGTAGCGCTCCGGTACCGCCTCGACCGGCTCGCCCACGCCATCGGCGTACCGGGCATCAGCGACCCTCGGATAGATCGACGAAGCAGAACCGAGCGAGAAGTCACCGCGGTTGTTGGCGGACCCATCGAGGCTGCGCACCTCGCCGAGCTCGAACCCACCGGATTCCTGGTCGTTGCCTCCGGTGCCTTCGTCGCCACCCGATGGCGTGCCCGTGTTGCAGGCAACGGTGCCGATCAGGGGCACGAGGAGGGCCGTGGCGACCCAGCGCTTGCGATGGCGGCTGCCGCCCGCCTTGCGCGTGTTGCGCGGATCTGACTCCGGTTGCCGACTTCGTGGTGCGGACATGGTTGCTCCCTTGTTCGAAGAACCCATGGGACGCCCCGGTCGGCAAGGAGAGGACGTAGAAGTGGCAAGGAAGCGGCAATTCCCAGCCCGTCGCCCCTGGGGGGACGGTGCGGTGGCGAATCCGTGGATCGCGCCTACCCGGCCGACGGCCACTGTTTGCTGAGGCCGCCCCTCGTTTCTACGGGTGGACTTGCGGCGGCCCGGTCGCTCAGGGGCTTCACCCGAGCAACGGCACGACCATCGTCGCCACGCGTTCGCCCAGTTCGAGCGACGACAGGCGGCCACCATCGGATCGCGGCGTCGTCAGGTGACTGATCACGAGCCGAGTGGCCTCCTCCAACGCGGTGTCCAGTCTGGTCAGGTCGATCTGGAACGCAATGGAGTTGCGCAGCGTGTCGCCGAGCGACTCGACGACAAGGTCGATCAGCGGCGCGCCGTCGACGGTGATGTAGGCGAGTGTCTCGCGGCGGTCCTCGTTGTTGAGCCTGGCCAGCAGGGGGCTGGCCTCCACGGAGTCGGCGGCCGAGGTGACGATCGACTCGATCAATCCATGCGGCGTTGTCGCTTCGGCGATCAGTGGTTCCATAGAGTCGAGCAGTTCCTGCGTCGCCCGACCGATCACCGCAGCAACGATCTCGTTCTTGCCACCGAGGTAGCGGTACACAGTTGCCCGGGACACTCCGGCCCCGGCTGCAACGTCGTCCACGGTTGTGTCGGCGATTCCGCGTGCGACGAGCACGTGCTCGGCCGCATCCAGAACGGCTTCTGCCTCGGTGACCCTGGGGCGTGCCATGTCGAAACACCCTAACAGAGTATTGACACGTTTGAATGAATCTGTATCATAACCTCATGAGCGCATCCGCTGTCCGGGGTTCCGCACCCACCGCCGTCGAACCGAACCGGATCCGCCCGAGCGCGCAGCACCGAGGTGCGCCGGACGTACGCCCATGGGCAAATCCCACCAACTGGGTGTTCGTAGCCTTCGCCGCCCTGACGGCGTTGTCACTGACCTACCTCTGGGGTGTTGTTCCGCTCTGGGCTGCGATCGGTGCTGGGACCCTGGGCAGGTACCTCGGATTCACCGTCCTGCACGAGTCTTCACACCGCACGGCCAATCGGAGTCGGCGGGTGAATGACGCGATGGGTTGGCTTCCGGGGCTTGCGCTCACACTCACGATGCCCGTGTTCCGCAGCTGCCACACCAAGCACCATTCGTACACCAACCAGGTGGGAATCGATCCCGACGATGACGTCGGCCGCAACCCCCGTTGGCTACGGCCGCTGTGGCTCATTTCGCCGTTGTGGACCTACAGGGGCCGCTACTTCGCCAAGCGGTGGGACAAGGCACCGCGGGATCGTTGGATCCAGATCGCCCTCGACGGGTTGATCGTGGCCTCGATCATCGCTGCGGTCGCCACCGGACATGCCATCGAACTGCTCGTCGTGGCGATCGTGCCGCTGTTTTTGTCGCTGATGCTGCTGACCGCAGCTTTCGACCTGATCCCCCACTGGCCCTATGACTCCACCGAACGCTTCTACGACACCCGCGACCTGCCGAGTCGCACGCTCAACTGGCTCTTCCTCGGCCAGAACTACCACCTGGTGCACCACCTGTGGAACTCGGTGCCGTGGTACCGCTA
>JBPCTP010000554.1:0-3257 GCA_051011615.1 Microthrixaceae bacterium
CTCCGTCGCAGGTCTGTCGCGGAGCGCAACGGCCTGACAGTCGTCGCCGTGGCCAAGTCCTCACAAGACCCCGTCCTCCACACCCTTGCGCCGACGATCCAGACTTCGACCGGAGTCCCGCAGCCAACGCTCCTGGTCCTGCCGGCCGCCGTCGGAATCGACACGAAGGCGCTGGACTTCGGCACAGGTGTCAGCACAAACGTCTCCGATGGTTCCGTCGACGAACTGATCGAGCAGTTGCCGTCAGCTGACTCCGTCGTTCTTGCAACGCGAGCCGGCAAGAGTGACCTCAGGGATGTCTACGAACTCGCCCGAACCGTGTCCTCCATGGGCGGAAAGAACGTTTGCGTGGTCCTGCTCGCCCGCGGCTCCGCCTACCGCGAGGCGCTGGACTGAGCAACATCTTCCGCAAGTGGCAGCGAAGAGACTCGCTCACCATTGGGCGGCAGCGCGGACGGCGTGGCGATCTTCAGTCGATTGACGGTTCCGCTGTTTGCACCCTCGTTGATCGGGCTGGCCCGACCAATGGGTGCTTCCGCTGTGAACACAGCGAGTGAGGCCAGAAACATCCAGTTCACCGGTGACGCCAGGTAGGACGAAGGCGTCGATGCCGCCAGGAGATACCCCACCATCGCCCCCCACAGGATCGCGGTGTTCAGGTCTCCCAGTCGACCTACGGACAGCCGTCTTGCGAACACGATCAGTAGGCCGAGTATGCAAGCGACACCGACCACTCCGAGCTCGGAAAAGGTCTCGATCCAGAAATTGTGGGGATTGACGACTCCGTCGCGCACGACGATTGGAGCGTCTCCGGATTCGATCATGGTCTCGAACCCACCCCCACCGAGCCCGACCCCACCTGTGGTCAGCCCACCCCACAGGCCGTTGCCAATGAGCGCGACGCGCACCCCGGCCGAGGTGTCTCCGAGTGCGCCACTGGATGTGAGCGCCAGGAACTTCTCAATGACCTTCGCGCCGATGGCGAGCAAAACCAGGACTCCGGACGCCACACCGACCGCCGACACCCACGCAGCGGGCGGTACCCACCACCGTTGTCGAAGCCGGAAGGCAACCACGCCGGCGCTCAGGACCAGGGCAAGCAGTGCAAAGCGTGAAGCGCCGACGACGAGGAAGGCGATGGATGCGAGCGTCAGTGGCAGCAGCCAGACCGGACGCTTCCGTTGCCCGAACTGGAGAAGGCTAAGGGGCACGGCAAGGGCGATGAAGGCGCCGTAGTCATTGGGGTTGTTGAACACCGACAGCACGACTCCGCTCACGAATCCTTCGCGCGAGGTCACGAACGCCGTCGCCAGGTGCTGACCGGTGAGCAACTCCCAGACCGATACCAATCCGGTAACAACGAGGGCAGCTCGCCAACCGGTGACGAGGTCTTGACGTATGTCGTGGCCGCACATCCGCAACGACGCAACCAGGAGAGCAGCGAAGACAACCACGCTGAAGAGTTGCAGCACACCGTCGCTGTCACCCCAGAACAGGCCGCCCAGCGTCCAGACAGAAAGCGCGAAAAGGATCAGCACTTCTGCCGACATGCGAACGGAACGCCTCAGAGTGAACGCGACTGCGATGGCGAGCAGGGGCACAAGTGCCTTGAACGGGTACATGGGCACCGGACCCACATCGATGCTGATGGTGACCCCACCGACTGCCGCGAACGTCGGCAGCATCCAGACCGACAGCCGCAGCCAGGGCGGAGTATCGCGGCCCTCATCGAGAGTTCCTGCTGTGAGTGGTCGTAGTTCAGTTGTGGGCACGGATCGCGCAGACCATCGGGTTGCGGTACAGGACGTCGACCTCGGTGAACGATGAATCGAGTGCGGCCATGAACTCACTTCCGACGCCCGAGAACCGGTCCGATTCGGCCCAGTGATGGCCTTTGAGCCGTCGTAGGGACTTCATGACTGCACCACCACGCCTATTCTCGGCACAGACCAACGACCCGCCGTCGCCCAGACGATCCGAGATTGCTTCGAAGAACTTCGGTAGTTCCGGAACAACGACGAGCACGCTCTTGGAGACCACGAGGTCGAAGGGGCCGTCCGGAAGGTCGCTCGGGTCACCTGAATAGTGGGTGAACTCGACGCGATCGTCCACACCCCACCGGGCGACCTCGGCCTGCGCTCCGGTCATGTCGGTGCCAGGCAGTTCCGCACCCAGCACACGCGCTCCGTTGAACGCGAGGAGTGCCGAGATCCGTCCCGATCGCGGGCCCAGCTCCAGCACCCGCTTGCCCTCCAGCGGCATGCCTGCCGACAGAGCTGACGCGACCGCCGGGCCCCAGACACGGGGCCGCCACTCGATCACGTGGTCGATGGTCATCCCGGGCGCCAATGCGAGTTCGCCAAGTCGGTCGGTCACGAACCGAAACTACCAAAGCGGCCACCACTGTAGGCAGCCACACCCCGACCGTTGCTACGGCTGGTCACCGGGGTCGCACAAAAGGTCCCACACGTGCGCCAGTGCCGCGTCCCAGTCGGAGTGACGGGCATCGATGTGTGACAACGCACCCCGGGCGCAGCGCTCACGAAGGTCAGGGTCAACTACCAGCCGGGCGAGCTGCTCCCGCAGGCCCCCCACCGTCTGCCGGGCTCGTAGTCCGGTCTCTTCGTGGCGCAGGATCCACTCGGCCTCGGGCAGGTCGAACGCGACCACCGGCACCCCACAGGCCATGAGTTCGCCGGGAAGGTAACTCGGGTGTTCCGAAACCGTGAGCGCCACCCCGATGTCACACGTGCGGTACAGCTCGCCGGTGGATCGCACATCGAGCAGCCCCAGGTGTTCGATGCCACCGCCCAGGTCCTCAGGACTGGCCCACGAGCCAGCGGTGACGATGTGGATACCCTCGCCGTAGGCCTCCTTCAGCGCCTGCAGCGCGGGAAGCGCGATCTCCCAACAGTTGCGCCAATGCCCCGGGCGTGCGTACACGAAGATCCGTATCGGATCACCTTGGGAGCGCGACTCGATACGCAGCGGCTCGGGCGGGTGGAACACGTCACGGTCGACCGCCGGCAGGAACCAACCACCCGTACCGCCGTATCGCTGCGTGTACATCTCCTGGATCGGCTCGGTGTTGCAGATGCCGTACAGGCCGAGTCTGTAGGTCTCCTCCGCTAGTGCGAACAGCGTGCCGCCGGGATAGAAGCCCGGTTCGAAATCCTGCACCAGGTAGAACCGTCGACGTTGTGCGGGCGCGACGGCTGCGATGTAGGCCGTCGTCCACATCGTTGCCACGACTGCAT
>JBPCTP010000555.1:0-5640 GCA_051011615.1 Microthrixaceae bacterium
GCGTGTCCCGGCTGGTGGAACGCAAGGGTCAGGACCGGCTCATCGACTGCGTTTCGCGGTGGCGTCGAGATGTGTCGGACACGCGGTTGATGATCGTTGGAGACGGGCCGCACGCCGAAGCCCTCGCGCGCAGGGCCCGCGCCGCAGGGGTGGCCGACCACGTGACCTTCACCGGCCAGGTTCCCGACTCGGAGCTGCCGGCGCACTTCGCCGCTGCGGATGTGTTCGCCATGCCGTGTCGCGAACGCCACCGCGGCCTGGAGGTCGAGGCATTCGGAATCGTGTTCATCCAGGCCCAGGCAGTGGGTGTGCCGGTGGTTGCCGGTCGCATCGGCGGAGTGCCCGATGCACTGCTGCCGGAGGAGACCGGATTCCTGGTGGACGGCACCGACACGACCGAGATCGAGGCTGCCGTGGGATCACTGCTGGCAGATGCCGAACGACGAGACGAGATGGGGCGCGCCGCGTCCACATGGGTTGCGGAAGGATTCACCTGGGCCCAACGAACAACAGAACTACGGGCCCTGCTGGACGAGGTTGTCAGAGCTTGGCGAGCGACTCGCTGAAGTTGTCCATGGTGCGACCTACACTCAGGCTGCCGGTGGCGAAGCAATCGACGACCTTGCCTTCGGTGTCGATCGTGTAGGTCACCCGCTCCGCACAACCGAGGTCTTCGTTGAAGACTCCGTAAGCCTTGGACACACCCCCGTGGGGCCAACCGTCGGACAGCAGCGGAAAGCCGAAGCTCTGCTGTTTCTTCCATTCGGCAAGGCTCGGCTGGCGGTCACAGGTGATGGCGATCACCTGGTTGTCAGCGGTGTCGAATGCCGAGAGGTTGTCCCGCAGCGTGCAGAGCTCGCCCTCACAGGTGCCCGTGAACGCGAACGGGATGAACACCAGGGTCACTGACTTCTTCCCGCGGAATGTGGAGAGCGTGACCTCGCTCTTGTCGGTGTCGGCCAATGTGAAGTCGGGTGCCTCGGTGCCGAGTTCGATGGTCATGTCTGTATCGCTCCTGGGTCGGGTAACTGGGACATCAACTGAACCGGCGCTTGAGCCAGTCCACGAGTATGGCGTTGAGCTGGTCGGGGCATTCCTGTGGCACCCAGTGGCCTGCCTTGGGGACCATGTGAGTCTCGAGGTCCGAACAGACCGAGCCCATGTTGTCCGCCAGCGCAGGGGGCAGGGCCGGATCCCACTCCGCGGTGATCATCAGTGTTGGGATGGACAGGGGAGTGGTGCCGGCGTGTGGGTAGGCCGCCGCGTTGGTGTCCATGTTGCGGTACCAGTTGATGCCGCCTGCGAATCCGGTCCGCTCGAACACTTCGATGTAGTGGTTGATCTCCTCGGCGCCGGCGATCGGCTCGCCCATCGGTTCGAGATCCTCGATGTTGCGGAACGGGTTGAAGTCCATTCCCTCTGCGCGCCCGACCTGGGCCTCGAGCAGCTTGGCAGGGTCCACCCCACCCACCATCAGTCGCTCGAACAGCAAACGCGCCTTGGAATCCATGACCGATTCCGGTACTTCGGGTTGCTGGAACCACAACATGTACATCTTGTCGTCGTCGTCGAACATCGCCCGCAGGAAGTCGGTGCCCGGGAACGGGGTGTACGGCGTGCAGACACCCACCACCGCCTCGACCCGGTCGGGATGCAGGGCGGGCATCGCCCATGCCACGAATCCTCCCCAGTCGTGACCGACGAAGATCGCTCGTTCGATCTCGAGCACGTCGAGCATGTCGACCAGGTCGCCGCAGAGCTGTCCGAGGCCGTATGCGTCGGTTTCCCTTGGTGCCGAGGTGGCGCCGTAGCCGCGCTGGTCGGGGGCGATGGCGCGAAAGCCCGCCTCCGCAACTGCGGGAAGCTGGTGGCGCCATGAATACCCGATCTCGGGGAACCCGTGACAGAACACGACGGGTGGGCGGTTGCCCTGGTCGCCGAGTTGGTGCACGGACATCTCGATTGGCGGATCGTGCGGGCCATCGGGGTCGTGCGAGCCCGGCAGGGTGAGCATCACGGGCGGCGGGAACTCCGGCATGGCCCCGCACCGTAGTACGGCTTTGCCTGGGGGTTTTCCCCCTTCCTTGCGCAGGTCGTAACTTGTTTCCATGGAGAGGACGAAGGGATCCGCAATGCGCAGGTCGGCGGTGGTGGCAGGAGCCGTTGTGTTGGTGGTGGGCCTGTGGCCCGTGACGGGGGCTGCACAGAAGGGTCCGTCCGATCCGGGCTGGTCCTTCACCAGCTCCGGCTCCACACAGCGCGACACCGCCGACAGGTGGATCGGTTCCCACGAGGAGCTCGCGACACCCGATCGCCAGAACCCCGCCGATGCCACCGCTGCTGCTGCGGAGGCGGTCGAAGAAGCTCTGGGCCAAGGTTCCGAATCGCACGACCATGAGCACGGTCATGGCGATGGCGAGGGTGTCGCCTGTGGCGAACACAACGGCACGGAGGTATGTGCACACGTGCTGGAGCGGGCGCCCGTGGATCCGACGGTGCTGAGCGCCGCTCTCGTGGGTCCATCACCGGATCCGGTTTGCACCAGCGATGGTGGCCACGACTTCCGTGTGCAGCCCGTGCTCGCATACCTGGACCCCGACACGGTCGACAGCCAACTCGAGGTGATCAGGCAATCGCTTCGCAACGTCGATCACACCTTTGCGGAGTCCGCCGCCCGAACCGGCGGATCCAGGCAGGTTCGTTGGGTGACCGACAACTGGCTCCCGGGATGCGAGGTGGTGGTCGAGACCGTCCAGGTATCCACGGGCGCCCAGGACTTCGACTCCCTCGTCGACGAGCTGATCCTGCTCGGCAGGATCGACCCGTTCTCGCAGGGGTCGTTGACGAAGTACCTGATCTTCACCGAGGGTGACATCGAACCCGAGGAGCCCAGCACCTGTGGCCTCGGACTGTATTTCCCCGACGATCGTCCGATCTACGCCAGTCCGGCAAACCCGAACCTGGGAGGTGGCGTCTCCGCGGTCAACCAGGCCTGCTGGGATCTCAACGGAGGTGGCTCGGCGCCGGCGCACGAGGTGATGCACACCTTGGGAGCAGTTGTTCCGCAGGCCCCCAATGCCGACAACTCCGGACACTGCGACGACGAGTACGACCTGATGTGCTACGGGCCGCCGGGAACGATGCGCTACGTGTGTCTCGAGGCCGGTGCGGACGCGTTGTTCGACTGCAACAACGACGACTACTTCAACACCGATCCGGACCGGGGCCAGTGGCTCTGCGACCACTGGAACACCTCGGATTCGCCCTACCTGGATGGTTGGAACGTGATCCAGCCCCCGAGGGAGGTGAGCAGCCTGAGCGCATCGGCGAATGGAGACACGGCGACCGTGACCTTCGGAGAAACGGTGTCCTGTTACGGGGCGTCGGAATACCAGGTGAGTGTCGCCGGCCTTTTCACCGAGCGCATAGACGCCCTGGGCTTCAGCTTCACCGCACCGCCGGGCAACTACGACGTGACGGTCTGGCCGGTCGGATTCAGCGGTGCCCTCGGCACACCCCGCTCGATCGCGGTCACCCTGTCAGACCCGGTGGTCCCCGCTGCGCCCAACCGGCCGCCCGTCGGCGAGATGGTGCTGTCACTCACCGACGGTCGCGGCTACGGAATGCTGGGATACGCGATCGATCCTGAAACGGGTGCCCCGGCCCGCATGCGCGTGACCATCCCGGGTGTCGTCAACCGCGAGTACGACTGGAACTACACCTGGGCCGACATGCCGAGATTCACCGGCCTGCCCAATACACAGGCGCTCGTGTTCCTGGCGCAGCTTCCCCCGGGCACCCACACCGTGTGCCTCGATGCCCTTGATCCCCAGGGTGGTGGCTGGACACGCCTGGAGTGCCACACGCACACCGTCAAGTAGTGGATCCAAGTAGTCAGTCGCCCCAGACGGCGGACCAGGCGTCACCCATCCAGCGGCCGATCGCGCCTCCGAAGAGGATGAAGAAGATGCTGGCCGCCACGACCATCACTCCCATGATGATCCAGGTCGACGTGGGTATCCGGCCGTCGTCGGGCACCCCCGGGATCTTCTGACGGATCATGAGGATCGTGCGCTCCGCCCAGGCGAACGGCAGCATCGAGAGTCCCAGGATTATGACCAGCCATCCCGGACCCGGCAATGGCAACAGCGCGATCCCGATGCCTATGACCATGAACCCGCCGATGGCGCGAAACGTGCGCCGGATGGCACCGGCACGAGCTTCCTCGACGGTCTCCTCCCGGCGGCCGGTCTCGAATTCGGCCTCGATGGCCGAGTCCTCGATCCGCTGGCGCGCGGAACGCAGCGGGTGGTCGGGGTCGTACTCGTGATGGGGCGTCTCGTCGCCGGACATCACCCGGCGAGTTCCTCGGCGACAGCGCGCACCGTCGCCTGGTGCTCGGGTGCCAGGGTCTCCAGGTGGCCGTCCAGTTCGTCGGAGAACCTCAGACGTTCATGCTCCGGTGCCTCGTCCGCGCTCGGCATCCACGCGGAGTGGAGCAGCACCGGCACGCACTCGCCATTGGGTGACGACAGGGTTGCGATCGGTCCCGCCGAGACCTTCCCGGCATCGAACACCTCCACCCGGAATCCGTTGTCGTTGAGAACGGGTTGTACGACGTATCCGTCGTGGCCACCGGGCGCGGCACCTGCGTAGCGGCTCCTCGTTGAATCGAGACCGGCGGCGTTGGGGTCTCGGGGAGCGAACGCAGGAGATGTGATGTGATCGGAGGTGTCGACGTACTCCCAGCGGCCCGCAACGTCGAGTGAGCCCCGGTGAACGGAGGCCAGTACACCTGGCGTGTCATGTGATGGCCGCGGACCCACACGGTCGCCGTAGTTCTCGATGGCGCGATGGGTCACTGCGCCGGGGCGAAAGCCCTGGTAGGCGATGTGGTGCAGGGTCGGTGCTTTCATCGCCTCGGTTGACCAGTCCATCGCCGAGAGCTGGAGGTTCCAGGTCCATTCGTCGTCACGAAGCAGCGCCGTCTGTTTGGAGGCACCGGTCTCGGGATCGAACACGACCTCCGAGCAGGAGTTGGGTGCCATAGCGGTGTTGTAGAAGCCGACGAGGGTCTCATCGATGGGCTCGCCGTTGGAGTCGAGGTCGCCGGCCTGGAGCTTGTATCCGAGGTCCATCCGGTCCATGTGTTCGAAGACGACCGAGATGCCGTCCTCGTCGCCCCATTTCGCGTAGAAGTGGCCCGTGGTCGGCGCCACCCGCGACACCACCGGGCTGAGCGGCGATCCCGTGGGTGTCGCCTCGATCTCCTCCTTGCGCAGGATGTAGACCGCTGCATCGTCGTCGCAGGTGACCGTGCGCGGGCCGCCGGCCATTTCACCGGCGTCGGTCTTGAAGTTTCCGGAGTCGACGAGAACCAGGAAGTTTTCGGTCTGGGTGATCGTGTGCGATCCCCCGAAGACAGCGCCTCCCTCCACGGGCCAGCAGCGGACCTCTGTGCCGTCGCCGGGGTAGTGCACGACATTGAGCATCTGGGCGCCGGTTTCGAAATCCAGGCCCAGCTTCACGGTCCACAGGCAGTCGCGATCGGGATCTATCACCGGGTGAGCGGAGGACAGGTAGAACGGCAGTACGCCCCCCATGTCGAGCGTCGGCGCTCCCCAGGAGTCGCGGTGGCCC
>JBPCTP010000556.1:0-4738 GCA_051011615.1 Microthrixaceae bacterium
CGGCAAGACCCCCCACACGCTGCCCGCGAAGACTGCGGGCCGGTGGACCGGCAGGATGCACGCGTATGACGGCGAGCAGAAGCCTGCGGGCGAGGTGAATGTAACCATCGCGCATGAACCGACTGCCTTGCTGCGAGCACGCCAGACGGTGACGATGACGGGCCTGCTCGAGCACGAGTGGAGCTTCGAGCGATTCCGCAACGGCAACCTGCACACCTACGACGGGCCCGACGTGTGGGGCAACGCCACGGCGTATGGGCGCGCGCTCTACACCTCACAGCACGTTCACGGCACTGCACTGAAGATCGCGGGCCGCGAGTTCACCATCGACGACGACCACACGATGTCTGCGGTGTGGCGGGTGCTCGACGGCGACCAGACCGCCTACTTCCTGTTCGGCGAACTCACCTTCGAACCCTCCTGAGCGCGGCGATGGCCGCACTCGGGAATTCAGCCCTTGGCCTGGTGCTGGGAGCGACGGAGCCGGAAGCCACGGTTGCTTTCCTGTCTGCATTCGGCCTCGGCGAGTGCGACCGTCGTGACATCGACGCGGCTACCGCCGGCGCACTCTACGGCCTCGGGTCAGCGACCACCGAGATCGAACTCTCCACGACGGGAACCGACGCGTCGAAGGTGTGGGTTGTCGCGGGTGAGGCCGCCGGCATCGCGCCGACGGATTTCGAGCGCCGCCCCCGAGCGTTCGACATCTACACGTCTTCGGTGGACGACGCCATCGACCACCTACGGTTCGTCGGCTTGGCCCCGGGTCCCGTGGGAACGCTCGCCGTCGGGCCGGTCACGATGCGCCAGTGCCTCGTGGAGGGTCCCGATGGCACCTCCGTCGTCCTGGTGGAGTCGAGCCACAGGCGTTCTTCGTTGCTCGATGCGGACAGCGATCACGACGCAGGCCCGAACGGTGCTCCGCGGCTGTTTTCCGAAGGTCATTCGGTCGTGTGGTGTGTCGAGTCGATGGACGAGGAGGCTTCCCTGCTTTCTTCGGCGGGACTGACGAAGGGGATGGATCTGGCTTTCAGCGAGCCGGAGGTCTCCACCTATCTCGGTCTGCCTCGTTCACCGGTCCCGATCCGGATGACGATGCTCTCCGGCGAGTCGGTCGAACCACTTCGCCTGGAGCTGCTCGAGTTCGTCGAGGACGATGGCCCGACCGAACACGCCGAAGCGCTGCGCGGTGGGATCTGGGCCCTGCGCCTCCCCACCGGGGATCCATCCGCTTCCGCCGAAATCCTGGCGGATCACGGCTGCGTGGCGACGGGCTCAGCTGCGGGTTGCGAAGCAGTTCGTACACCCGGCGGAATTCGATTGCAGCTGGTTGTGTGAACCGAACCGTCGGTTCCTAGCCTCTCGTCGATGCCCAGAGCGAGCCGAGCCCTCCAACGACGTACCTCGGTGATCGTTGCGTTCGTCGCGCTTGCAATCATCGTCTCGTCATGTGGGCTCTTCAACAGCGGACTGAGCGTCGAGAACGCCGATGTGAAGACCATCGAGGTGGACGGCCAGGATGATCGCGAGGCAGTGCTGGTGGCACCGGAAGGCCATTTCTTCAACTCCGACCGACAGGGCGAGGCGGGTGACCTGCCGCTGGTCGTGGCGCTGCACGGTCTCGGCGGCGACGCCGTGTCGTTCGGCAAGGACACCGAATGGCCCACCGCCGCCCGCGACAACGGATTCGTGGTCGCCTTTCCCCAGGGAGTCGACGACTCCTGGAATGCCGGACGGTGCTGTGGTGCCGCTGTGGCGGAGGGCACCAACGACGTGGCCTTCATCGATGCCCTGATCAACCAACTGGTGGCAGAGGAGGGAGTCGATCCAGACCAGGTCTACCTAACCGGGTACTCCAACGGTGCCATGTTCACGTACCTCTACGCGTGTCTCGCAGCGGGCGACATCGCCGGCGCGGCATCGGTGGCCGGGACGAACTTCTCGGACTGCGAACCCAACGGTTCGATCGACTTTCTACAGACCTCGGGGGCCGATGACCCGGTGATCCCGGTGCTCGGTGGTGAATCCGAACTCGTTGGTGTGCCGGAGGTGCCGTCGGTCGAGCAGTCGTTGCTGGACATGGCCGAGGCAGCGGGCTGTCAGGGCCTCCAGACGCTCGATGTCAACGGAGTCATGTCCTTCCAATCAACCGAATGCAATGCCGACACAAGCGTTCGCTTCGATGTGATCGAGGGTTTCGGCCACGAGTACCCGACGGCGGAGAACTCCCCGAACTACGTGGCGGTCGACAAGATCCTGGAGTTCTGGGGGCTCGGCGCCTAGTCGGGAATCTGGGCTACTCGGGAATCCCGGTCGAACGGAGGCCCTTTGCAATGACGGTGCGGAGGATGTCGTTGGTGCCCTCGCCGATGGCCATGAGGGGTGCATCGCGATACAGCCGTTCAACCTCGAACTCGGTGGAATACCCGTAGCCGCCATGGATGCGCATGCTCTCGAGACTGGCTTCCAGCGCCACCTCCGACGCGAACAGTTTCGCCATGGCGGACTCCCGGGCCGCGTCGGCGCCGGCATCCAAACGCCCGGCTGCCCACCATGTCAGGGATCGAGCGGCCTGGATCTTCGTGGCCATGTCAGCCAACTTGAGCTGTACGGCCTGGAACTCGCCTATCGGCTGGCCGAATGCGTGCCGTTGCCCCGAATAGGCCAGCGCTTCTTCCAATGCCCGATGTGCCACCCCGACTGCCCGTGCGGCGATGTTCACCCTGCCGGTCTGCAGACCTGAGATGGCTTGGCCCATGCCCTTGCCCTCGACATCCCCCAGCAGGTCCGCCACTGGTACGCGAGCCCCGTCGAACACCACCTCGCAGGTCTCCGGGCCCTTGTAGCCGAGCTTGCCCAGATCCCTCGTCACCTCCATACCCGGGGTGTCAGCTGCCGCCAGAAGGATCGACATCCCGCGATGCGGTGGGTCGGCGGATGGGTCGGTCTTGACCAGCAACGGAAGTGGATCAGCGTGGCGGGCATTCGTGATCCACGTCTTCGTGCCGGTCACGACATAGTCGTCGCCGTCGCGGACGGCCCGGGTCTTGATGCCCTGGAGGTCCGAACCGGCGTCGGGCTCCGTGAGAGCCAGCCCGGATCGTCGGTTGCCCGACGCCAACTCAGGCAGGTGGCGCCGGCGCTGCTCGTCCGTGCCGTGCAGAGCGATCAGCTTGCATGCCATTCCGTGGCTGCCGATCATCCCGGCGATTCCCATCCACCCACGCGACAATTCCTCGAACACCACGGCGAGGGTGACTGTGTCCACCTCGAGTCCACCGAACTCGGCGGGAACTGTCAGGCCGAACAGGCCCATGTCCGCCATCTGCGCCACGATCTCGCTCGGGTAGGTGCCCGATTGCTCCATTTCCCGGGCGACAGGACGCACCTCTCGGTCGGTGAAGTTCCGAATGAGGTCGCGAAAGGCTTGCTGGTCGTCATCCAGTTCGAGGTCCACCGAGGCGACGCTAGTGGCAAAGAGTGGGGTGAAATCCGGGCCGGAGGTCGGAAAGGCGTCGCCGCTGTGGCAGGCTCAATGCCATGACAGATCTGCCTGCACTCGATCAGCCCCAGGCGTACGTGGTTGTCGGCCCCGACGACCAGCGCGGACCCTACACGCTCGAACTCCTGGTCACGGAGGTCGTCGACGGTCGCCTGAACGACAACACCCCGGTCTGGTGGCCAGGCCTCGCCGACTGGACGACGATGACGGACCACGGCGGAATCGCGGCCGAGATCGCAAGGCGCCGCAACCCTTCCCCCGCGCCGGAGCCGGCCGCATTCGAGGCACCCGCGCCCGTTCCGCCTCCGCCGGGGCCGGACTCAGGCGGTTTCGCCGTCGACCCGGCGCAGACCCAGGACTACTCGACCGGTGGCTACGCCGAGGAACCGTCGCCGTATGCGCAACCCGAGCCCGCTTCACCCGCTTACGGGGCAGACGAGGTGACCCAGGTTGCAGGCGAGCCGGTTGCCTACGACGCACCTGCAGAAGTTGCTGCAACGGCTGCTGCGGTGGGCGATGCCGCTGCAACCGATCCCAACGCGTCCCAGGCAGGCGTTTTCGGAGTCGGCGGTGGCCCCGCCGGCACCGAGGATGCAATCGAGGTGCCGGCAGTGGAAGTGACGCCGGCCGATTTCGTGGCTGTCGACCAGGGTGAGACCGGTTACAGGGCCGCCGGTGCCGCCGAGGGGCTGGACCCAATCCACGGGATGGCGTTCGCCGAGTTGATCCGCCGCAGTCGGGCTCGTGCCGATGCTGCGGCCATCGTCGAGTCGATTGACGTGGCGATCACCGACGCGGTCTCGGGTGCTGCGATCGCGCTCGGCATGGAGGCCGTGAGCCGGGATGATCTGGGTGATCGCCATGAGCTGAACTACCGCACGGCGGATGGCACAACCGCGACGGTGACCGTCGGTCGAGTTACCGGCCATGCCATGGCAGTTCGCGACGGACATGTCGACCTTGATGTATCCGTGACCTCGACCACCTATGGAGGTGGAGTTGATGCGGGCACGGGCGAGCATGGCGAGATCACGGTTCGTGCCGCCGAGTACGGCGGTGCATCGATCGCTTCGGTTTCACTGATGCTGCCGCTTTCGGACTACGTCAGCGAGGAGGTGGTCGCTGACTCGGATGCCCTGCGTCGCGACATCGAGGCAACAGTGGCGTCCGTGAGGGCACGTCTCAGCTGAGCCGAGGCACTTCGGAGATGTCGCCGGTCCGACGCCTGGGTTTGTC
>JBPCTP010000557.1:0-2532 GCA_051011615.1 Microthrixaceae bacterium
GCAGCGTCCACCACGATGCAGTCATCCGGATTCGTCAGCGCACCGCCGTCACCTGTCGAGCCCTCGTCGTCGCCTCCCACCGAGCACGCGGCCGCCACAAGTGCGAACAACCCCAAAAGGGCTGCACCGAACCGGGTCCTGGATGTCTGTTTCATGCCTGCTCCCATCGTGTGTTCACTGCCGACATCACACCAGCCGCCGGTAGTCCCGTCGCATCGGGTGACCCGCCACGCCAGCCATTGGCTGTGAGCGCCTCCACGAGCGCTGTTTCGCCAAAGCGCTCGAGAATGGCTGCGACCTGGTCCTCGTCACCGGCCCACAGGCGCACCTCGGCCACCGAGGTCGGCTCGGGCACGGTGGTGGTCAGCTCCTCCGCGACCGCTGCTGATTCGAGTTGCTGGATCGTTTCGGCTTCCAGTGCCCCCACCACGCCGAGACTGCCGGGTACCCGCAGGAACTGGGTGAGAGGAGAGGTGCTCGTGGCGTTGTCCTTCGACTGCTGGGCCAGTGAGTCGAACCAGCCCTCGACGTCTGGGCCGTCGAGGTCGTTCGTGGCGAATTCGGGCGTGCCGACGCGGCTGGCCACGGCCTGGTTCACCGCAACGGTGCCGGCGCCGGAGTCCGGCTCCGGCAGCCCCACTTCGATGCGGCCCCAGGTGGACTCCCCGCCGAGATCTGTCCACTCGCCACCGGCCGCGTCCCCTATGCAGGACCAGTTGGCCGAGCCACATGCGCTGTTGATCGCTTCCATCCGGTCCGAGCGTGCAACTATCACAGCCGGCGAGTTGGCCAGCACGTCGGAGTCGGCCATCTCCGGCATGTCGAGGCCCTCCGCAGCGGCGATCTCCGGCCACGGGCCGGCGGCCAGCCAGGCTGTGGCGCCATCGAGATCCAATGTGCCCTCGGCCAGGCGTGCTGCAGTGTCGGCTTCGGACTCGCTCATGACGGTCACATCGTCCAGGTCGGCTTCGAGGTCGTTGCACGCAGGCAGCAACTCGGGGCCGCACACCAGCGTCAGGTTGCCGTCAGCGCCAGCATCGCCGGCGTTGGATGAACCGCCGTCTCCACCCGATCCGCCATCATCGATCAGACCGCGGAGCAGGATCGCCAGTCCGACCATCGCCACCGCTGCGATCACGGCCAGGAATCGCTTCATGAGGTTTCCAGACTTGCGGGGGAGATGTCCTCGGCCAGCAGCGTCGTCAGGTCTTCTTCGGTGGGGGAGTCGAGCCCCGCCGCGCTGAGGCGGGACGCATGGTGGTTCACAGCCTCCTCGTAGATGTTGCGGGCGAGCCGGGCGTTGCCGAAGCCCTTGGTGCGTGGCTCGGCGTCGAGCACCTCTCGCAGCGCCTGCGCAGCGCCGGGAGAGAGGTGGTAGCGCTGCTTGTCGCCGATCAACTCCACGATGCGTACGAGTTCGTCGGTGCCGTAGTCCGGGAATTCGATCACGTTCGGCAACCGGGAACGCAACCCCGGGTTGGCAGACAGAAAGTCCTCCATCTCCGCTGGATAGCCGGCGGCAACCAGCACCACACGGTCACGGCGGTCCTCGATCAGTTTCACGATCTGGTCTATGGCCTCACGCCCGAAGTCGTTCTCGCCTCCTCGTACAAGCGTGTAGGCCTCGTCGATGAACAGCATGCCCTCGTCCGCGGCATCGAAGGCGGCCGTCACCCGTGGTGCGGTCTGGCCGACGAACCCGGCGACCAGGCCCGATCTGTCGACTTCCACCAGATGGCCTCGTTCGACCACTCCGAGGCTGGCGAAGATTTGTGCCAACAACCGGGCAACCGTGGTCTTGCCGGTGCCGGGATTGCCGGTGAACACGAGGTGGTGGGATGTCTCGATGGTCGGCAGGTCTCGCTCGGCTCGAAGTTGCTGCACCCGCAGGAAATCGGCCACCAGGTGCACACGGTCCTTGACAGCCTTCAGCCCCACCAGGTCATCGAGCTCGGCGAGCACCTCCTCCAGGGGTCGGATCTCTGGTTCGGAAACCTCGAAGTCCTCGGCCTTCGCGGTCTCCTTTCGCTGCGACGTGGCCCCGAGGCTCGTGCGGTCCTCCGTGCGACCACGAAGGCCCGCCAGCAACCGGGAACGCAGCGCAGCGATTGCCTTCAGTTCGTCAGCTGCGGTCACGACGTCGAGCGAGGCAATCACGTGGGCGACGGACATCGTGTGCTCGTAGTACTCATCCGCGTGGCTGGTGCCATGGCGTGAGTCGGCTGCCAGCAGCAGCTTCCAGAGCTCGGTGTCGGAATCCAGCCATTCGGCCTTGCCCGACACTAGGCGGGTGCCTCGCAGGTCCTTGGGTGTGGCGAGGAGCAGGTCCGAGTCGGGCATCCGGGGACCAAACACATCGATGAGCGCATTCAGTTCGTCGTCGGTGTGGCGGCTGTCGGCGTCGACCATCGCTGCGCACAGGTTGAACGCCTCGATCACGACTTCCGCTTCGAAGCCGGCCGTTTCCACGTCTTCGAGGCGAGCCGTGGCCTCGGTGAGCGCGCGGGTGAGCGCGTCGACATAGGACGCGAC
>JBPCTP010000558.1:0-3231 GCA_051011615.1 Microthrixaceae bacterium
ATCACCACGGTCGGCCCGCAGCCTTGCCGCGGCAGCCTTGTCCTCAGCCAGTTCGGGCCACTGCGCGCCGGACATCATCCATGCGGTGTTGGCCTCGATCCCCGGCAGTAGATGCGGCTTGTCGTCGTCGGGATGCGCGACATATGGCGGCACATCGGGGTGCTCACCGAAGAAGGCCATGTCGAGCTGCTCGACGGTGACGGCCGGATTGCGGACACCCTGGAGACGACAGCTCGCCAGGTTCAGGTAGAAGTAGCCGCCAAACATGCCGAACGTCTCGGGATGTTCGGCATCGAAGTCCTCCATCTCATGGGTACCGCCGCGGATCCAGCCGTCGCGCATGCCGAGGACCATCGCTCCCTCCCAGCCGTAGGTCCACCCGAGCGGGCTCACGGGGTCACCCATGACCTCACCGGCGTTGGCGCGTGTGTAGTGCGGGAAGCGCTCGCTGACAGGCCAGTCGGTGATGTAGCCGTTGTTCATGTCATCCACCCGATCGCGGCGTTGCCTAGTAGGGCGCAGTGCCGCCGTCGATCGACAGCGTGCCGCCGGTGATGCCCGCTCCTGAATCCGATGCCAGCAACACGGCCACGGCGGCCACCTCGTCGACAAGGTTCAGGCGTTTGATCGCAGAGCCCTCCGCGAACATCTCCTTGAGCGCTTCGTAGGTCATCCCCATGGCCTCGGCAGCAGCTGGCGCGTCGTTGCGCATCGAGTCGGTCTCGATGGCCCCGGGCAGGACTGCATTCACGGTTATCCCCAGAGTGCCGACTTCCTGCGCCGTTGTCTTCACCAGTGCGTTGATTGCGGCCTTGGACACGGCGTAGTTCGAGAGCCCAGGAGTGCCTCGCTTCGATTCCACCGACGAGGTGGCGATGATCCGGCCTGACCCCTGGGGAATCATGTGAGCAAGGGCTGCCTTCATGGTCCAGAAGGTGTGCCAGAAGTTCCACGTCAACGTGTCGGCCATCGACTCGTCGGCCATCTCCGCGACCGGGCCGGGGCCCACTGCTCCCCCGGCGTTGGCGTGGAGGATGTCGATTCGACCGAAATGCTCGACAGTGCCTTCTAGCAAGCCCTCGCAGTCCGCCTTCTCGGTCATGTCGCCGGCAATGAAGTGGGCGTTGTCGCCCGCTCCCATCTCTTCGAGCGCCGTTGCGCCCTTGGCCGGGTCCTTGCCGTTGACAACGACCTTCGCTCCCTCGCGCAGGAATGCCTCTGCGACACCCCGTCCGATGCTGCGAGTGCCGCCTGTGATGCAGGCAACGCGCCCGTCGAGCTGACCCATGTGATGTCCCCCTGTGGCGGCCGGGTGTCGGCTGCCGAAGGCGAAATACTAATCGCGCGATTAGATACCTGCGTCCGTTGACCCCGGTAACCGTGGCAGCGGCCTCGAGTCGCGCTCTTGCCCCGCTGCGGGTATGCTGGGTACTCAGCAGTGGTGCGACCCTTGGAGCACGGTTCGGTTTCGAACTCGTGTCCTCCAGTCGCAGGGGCGGCGATAGCCAAGGCCCAGTTCCCATTGTTCAGCGCCTGTGCCATGGCCCGATCCGGGTTGGGAGACAAAGGCGTGTCCGTCCACTACGTGGAGCCAGATGCCCCCTACCGAAGAGCGACTGCCCGACACCGTGTTCGACGCGCTGGTGGACGCCGAAGTCGATGGCCGCGCCAGCGAAGACGACATAGCGAAGCTGTTCGCGGAGGCCCCTCGGTGGCGCAAGGCCCTCTTCCTCCGTTTGGACGAAGCCGACAGTGCGGCCGACCGAGCGAAGCGAATCGACGGCCCCGAACGCGACCAGGTTGTCAGGGACTTCCTGGCGATCGGAGACGACGTCGACGCGGCGCTCGACCGACTCGATCTCCGCGAAGGCCGCGAACTGCCCGACTTCGACGAACCTGATCCGTTGCCGGATCAAGCCCAGAAGGAACACGTCGAACCACAACTCCAGGCGTCGTGGTCGCCCAGCCAGGTGGTTGTCTGGGTCGCCGGCTCGAGCGAGGCGGTGAGCAGCCGCAAGGAACTGATGAAGTTCCTGGAGAACTCGGATGCCCCGAGCGACGTCTGGAGCGACCACCAACCGGTGCAACTTCCTGACAACCGCAAGGCGACGGCGCTTGCGGCGCCGATGGAAGATGTCGTCGGCTGGCTGCTGGGACATGCCAATGACGGCCAGATCGGAGCCAGCACGCGCTGGCTGGGCCAGCTCGGCCTCTTCGCGGTGAGCCTTGTCGCGAAGGGCTGGATGCTGCCGCTGCTGCGCCACCGGCACCGCACCGAGGGGTCAGGCACCTTCGCCGTGCGCTGGCATCCGGTGATGGTCGACGACCGCACACTCAAGTCATTCGCCAAGGCAGCACCGGCGTCTGTGTTCATGGCCAACCCGAAGCTGGACGCAGTGTCCGCGACGCGCTCCGCCCTCGTTGCTGCCGTTGACGCCGTTTGTGTTCAGGCGGCACGCCAGATCGAAGCTCCGGCACCTCCCCCACGGCTCAGCTCGGCAACCGATCTGGCCGAGGCGTACCTGGGACGTCTGGACGGCTCGTCGTTCAAGGCCCCCATTGATCTTGGCCGCACCCTCGTACGTTTCCTCGATGAATGGGCCGAGCCCGTTGCTGAGCCGCCACGCAAACCATTGGTCATTCGGCTCGAGCCACCAACTGACGGCAACGGCTGGCATCTGGTTGTGCTCGCCCACGATCCCGACGGCGCACTGTTGCCGATCGAGCAGGCAATCCCGTCACATCCGAGCCAGCAGATTCAGGCACGGCTGGTGGACGGGCTCATGCGGGCCGAGCGGCTCGTGCCCGAACTCACCCGCGCCGGCGCCGATCGTCGGGGCGAAGCAATCCTCACCGAGGAGGAGGCCTGGGAGATCATGTCGGTGGGCAGCGGGGTCCTCCACGACGCAGCATTCCAGGTCGAGGTTCCGAGGGCCGGAAACGCGCCGCGCCCGAGCCTCCAACTCACCGCAGTCGATGGCGACTCCGCGGTGGGAGCAGCGGAACTGGCCCACGTGCGGTGGTCCGTCCTGTTCGACGACGTGGAGCTGACCGCTGCGGAGATAGCTGCGCTCGCCGAGCAGTCTGCCCCGATCGTGGAGAGCAACGGCCGCTGGGTGCGCATCAACGAAGAAGACCTGGTAGCGGCTGCCGACGCGCTGGCCGATCGCTCGGACCAGATGACCGGTGGAGAGATGCTGCGGTGGGCTGTCGGCCTGCACGGCTCGCCCC
>JBPCTP010000559.1:0-4357 GCA_051011615.1 Microthrixaceae bacterium
CTCCCACCCATGTTGGCGAGCGAGGATGGCAACCGGCGCGCCCGCCGCGTTGCCATTGCCGTCGAGCGGGATCGAATGGATCGGGCTCTCGGTGTTGCCGAATGCGGCGAGCAGGAAGTGGCGCCCGAAGGGATCCGAGAAGAGCTGCGGGTCGAGTGCGCCACCGGTTCCGTTCAGTCCACAGTTCCACGGGTTCGGCTCCGCTACGAACGGCCCGGCGGGTGAGTTTGCCCAGGCCCGTCCGATGCATTGCTTGTTGTTGGGATCCGGCGGGTTCCTGCGATCGGTCGCGAAGAACATCACCCAGCGCCCTGCCAACTGGCCCACCGTCGGTGCCCAGAGCTGGTTGGGGTTGGCGGCCCAGGCAGGCGGGTTGGGCATCCCCTCCTTGGTTGTCGTGTTCTTCTCACCAAGGCTGTAGGCGCGTGAGATGTCCTTGGTGGTGAAGATCGGGGCCCGCAGGTGGTTGTTGGAGCCGTAGATGTAGTACGTGTCGCCCACCCTCACGACCGAAGGGTCGGAGGTCTCGGGAAACCGCACCGCCTCGATCGCCAGCAGGCGCGTGATCGGCCCGAGGCAACCGGTCGCCAGCACCACGAGCGCCACCACGGCGCCCAGGAGTGCTCCCATGCGCCCCGGCCGTCGCCGCGGTCGCTTGCCAGTTGTCCCAGAAACGTTTTCCATTCGAGCAAGGTAACAACTGCGCAACGAATACCCACCACTACCGAAAGGGTGCCCCGCAGCGTCCTGGGTCAGCATCTCGCTGTCCTGCGTGCACAACCCTTCTGGGCCCGAGCGGTGGACTGCGTCAGCGGCCGAGGCTCTCCAAGAGGGCGTCGGCCGACTCCGCGTTGTCGATGAGATCACGAACATGCTCCTCTGTGCCCCTGGTGGGTTCCATCATCGGTACCCGGTGCAACGAAGATCCGCCCACGTCGAACACGATCGAATCCCAGTTCGCCGCCACGATCTCGTCGGGAAATCGCTCCAGGCAGCGCCCGCGGAAGTAGGCCCGGGTGCTCGTGGGCGGACTGGTCATGGCATCAGCGACCTCTGATTGGTCGAGCAGTGCAACGAGTCCGACTCGGCCCGACAGGCTCGAATCCGCCCGCATGTCGTGGTACTGGAGGTCCATCGCCCGCAGGCGGGCATCGGTCCAATCGATCCCATGGCGTTCCCGGTAGGCATCGAAGAGGCGATACTTCGCCACCCAGTCGAGCTGATCCGACAGCTCGAGAGGATCTGCGCCGAGTCCGTCCAGCACGCTCTCCCAGCGGCCGAGTATCTGTTCGCCGATCTCCGCGCCGCCCACTGCATCCAGACCCCGCTTCTCTGCCCATGCGCGCGCACGTGAATGGAGCTCCCACTGCACCTCCAGTGCTGTCATCGAGGTGCCGTCGGTCATGGTGATGAGCTCATCGAGGCCAAGATCTCGCGACACGGCATGCATCGCCGGAACCGGCAGCGCGAATGAGAGGGGCTCCCCAGCGTCTGCGTCCTCGAGCATGGCCAGGAGGATCGCAGTGGTGCCGAGTTTGAGGAAGGTCGCCACCTCGCTCATGTTTGCGTCGCCGGCGATGACGTGAAGTCGCCGGTATTTCTGGGAGTCTGCGTGCGGCTCATCACGGGTGTTCACGATCGGCCGTTTCAGCGTGGTCTCCAGACCCACCTCCTCCTCGAAGAAGTCGGCACGCTGGGTGATCTGGAACGGCACCTCGTCGGTGCGCATACCCGGCGCCTCGGATCCGACCTTTCCCGAGCCGGTGAAGATCTGTCGGGTCACGAGGTGTGCGGTGGCATGTGCGACGATCCGACCGAAGGGCACGGACCGAGCCATGAGGTAGTTCTCGTGGCAGCCGTAGCTGTTCCCCTTGCCGTCGGAGTTGTTCTTGTAGGCGACGATCTCCTGGCCATCGGGCATCCTGGGGCGGGCCGCCTCCATCGAGAGGCGCACGATCTCCTCGCCTGCGCGGTCGTAGGTGAGGGCCTCGAGAGCGTTCGAGCACTCGGGTGCGGAGTACTCCGGGTGGGCGTGGTCGACGTAGTAGCGGGCCCCATTGGTCAGCACGGCGTTGACGAGGTGCGTCTCCACCTCGGGGGCGAGGGACAGCCTCAGAGCCTCCTCGCGTGCATCGTTGCCGGGAGTCTCGTCCTCGAAATCCCAACCCACCGAGGGGCCGCTGCCCTGCCGTTGCTGGATCGAACCGAGATACGCGTTGATCAGCATGGAGGACGCCGAAATCGGATTGGCCTCCGCCGTGCCGCGCACAACGATGCCGTATTCGGTCTCGATACCGAGGATTTTCTCGATTGCCATGTCGGGGCCACCCTAGGCAAGGCGGCCCGCCATGCGGCGACGCCGACCCACATCGGGTGGCCACACAGGCAAGAGTGTGGGTCCGACCGAGCGACGGAGTTCCCCATGACCATCAAGGTGATCCAGTGGTCCACCGGCAATGTGGGCCGGCACGCCCTGCGTCAGATCATTGCGCATCCTGAGCTTGAACTCGTCGGTCTTTGGGTGCACAGCGACGAGAAGGTGGGAGTGGACGCCGGAGCTCTGGCCGGCATGGAAGACGTCGGTGTGGCCGCGACCAGCGATCCGGACTCACTCCTGGCGCTCGGTGCCGACTGTGTTTGCTACACCGCCACCGCCGACCTGCGCCCTGATGCGGCGATCTCGGACATGGCCGGGATCCTGGCATCGGGCACGAACGTCGTATCGAGCTCGGTAGTGCCCCTCGTCTATCCCGGGCACCTGGCGGCCGACATGCGCCGGCCTCTCGAGGACGCTTGTCGGCAGGGCTCGACGTCGATGTTCACCTCCGGTATCGATCCGGGCTGGGCCAACGACCTTCTCCCCGCGGTTCTCACCGGTACCTGCGAATACGTCGAGTCCGTGCGCGTGATGGAGATCGTGAACTACGCGACCTACGCACAGCCAGAGGTGCTGTTCGACACGATGGGGTTCGGTCAGCCTCTCGACGCCACACCGATGCTGCTGGTGCCCGGGGTTCTGTCCTTTGCGTGGGGTGGAGTGGTCGAGTCCATTGCCGCCGGTCTCGGTGTGGAAGTGGAGGAGATGGTCGAGCACCACGAGCGATTGCCCGCACCGTCACGAATCGATCTCGGCTTCGGAATCGTGGAGGAAGGCACCACCGCAGCGATGCGCTTCGAGATCCGCGGAATGGTCGATGGACAGGAGCGGATCACGGTCGAGCACGTAACCCGCCTCGATGACACGCTGGCCCCGCACTGGCCACAACCTGCGGGCCACAGCGGATACCGGGTGATCGTGGCGGGAAATCCCAACTACACGCTCGACCTCCAGATGATGGGTGACGACGGTGACCACAACACCGCCGGCCTCGCCGGTACCGCCGGGCGGATCGTCAACGCCATTCCCGCTGTCGTGGACGCGGGGCCGGGCCTGTTGTCGGTGCATGACCTGCCGTTGATCTCGGGCCGCGGCCTGATGCGCACCGGCGAGGCCGCCAGGCATTGAGCGCGTGCTCAGTGCGCTAGAGGTACTGGCCGGTCGCCACACGCTCGATCGAACGACCTCCCATGGGGTCCTCGTCGGTTTCGTGGATGAGGGTGCGCACGTAGGTGATTCGCTCGCCCTTTTTGCCGGAGATCTTCGCCCAGTCGTCGGGATTCGTGGTGTTGGGCAGATCCTCGTGCTCCTTGTATTCCTGGTGAATCGAGGCATACAGGTCCGCGACGCAGATTCCGGATGACCCTTCCGCCAGTTCTCGCTTGATCGCCAGCTTCTTGGCTCGTCGCACGACATTTTCGATCATCGCGCCCGAGGAGAAGTCCTTGAAGTACATGACTTCCTTGTCGCCGTTGGCGTAGGTGACCTCGAGGAACTGGTTGGCCTCATCGGTTCGGTACATCTCGGCCACGGTGCGCTCGATCATCGCGGCGGTTGCCTTGGCGCGGTCCCCGCCTCCGAGGCTCTCGACCTCTTCGGCATCGAGGGGGAGTTCCGGCGTCAGGTACTGCGAGAAGATCTGTTGGGCGGACTGTTCGTCGGGTCGGTTGATCTTGATCTTCACATCGAGTCGACCCGGGCGCAGGATCGCAGGATCTATCAGGTCCTCTCGGTTCGAGGCGCCGATCACGATGACGTTGCGGAGCGTCTCCACGCCATCGATCTCTGCCAACAGCTGCGGCACGATCGTTGCTTCCATGTCGGAGCTGATTCCCGAGCCGCGTGTGCGGAACAGGGATTCCATCTCATCGAAGAAGACGATCACCGGAGTGCCGTCCTCCGCCTTTTCCCGAGCACGTTGGAACACGAGGCGAATGTGGCGTTCGGTTTCGCCCACGTACTTGTTGAGCAGCTCGGGGC
>JBPCTP010000560.1:0-2508 GCA_051011615.1 Microthrixaceae bacterium
CCGTTGGTACCCACTCCACCGGTTCCGCCGGAGATGAGCACCGTGTCGAGCACGAGGGCGGAGGTCGAGTTGCTCACGACGACTCCGTAAGAAGCCTGACCGGCCGCTGCTGCGGCACCGGCGACGGAGACGTCAGCCAGTAGCGTGGCGGAGCTGATGCTGTCGGCGATCACGCCGACCGGGCCACCGACGCTTGCGTCGAAAGCTGCGTCCACGGTCGTGGTGGACCCACCGACGCCGTTTGCCCAGGTGGCGGAGTTGTAGCCACCCACCACGGAGGAACCGTCGACGAGGTTGAACTTGGCGTAGTTGCCGCCGGCCACGAGGATCTCGGAGTTGCCGGTAGCGGCTGAACGCACCTGGCCCTGTGTGATCGAGGCACACGGGGAGGCGATGTCGCCACAGGTCGAGTTGTCGACGCCGGTGTTGGCGCTGACGAACACGGCGTTGGTCTGGTCGCCGTCGACGCCGTCACAGTTCTGGTCGATCGCATCTCCGGGAGCATCTGGCGCTCCTGGGAAGATGGTCGGATCGTTGTCGTTGCAGTCGGCGCCACTGTTGAAGCCGTCGCCGTCCGAATCGGGCAGCGTCGTCGTGGTCGTCGACGTAGTTGTGGTCGATGTGGTGGTGGTTGGTCCTCCACCGCCACTGCCTGGGACAGTACAAGCCCCGGCAATCAGGGCCGTAGCCCCGAACAGGGTCAACAAGAGATATCGCACGCGCACAGCCGGTCCCCCTCAGGATCAGGTTCACCACAGCCGGTGAACGTCCGGCACCCTAGCGCGGCGATTCCATGCCATTCGCAGAAATCTCCAACACGGGCATTTGGGTCTCGGCACTGATGGCGTTCAAGTCCGTACGCACCGTGTGCGATGGCGAGTCCAGGGTGAGACTGCCTACGCAGATCGGGCACCGCCTGCTGGGCGCCGTGTCTAGCCTCGGCGACATGCAGGATCTGCCGAGACTAGAGCCGATAACCGCAGCGGAGTGGGACGAGGAGACCGCAGAAGTGCTGGGGGCGATGGGAGACCTCAACATCTTCCACACCCTGGCGCACCATCCGAAGCTGTTGAAGCGGTGGCTCGTGTTCGGCAATCACGTGTTGGCCAAGTCGACACTGCCGGAGCGCGAGCGGGAACTGGTGATCCTGCGAACAGGATGGCGGTGCGGCAGCGAGTACGAGTTCGGCCAGCACACCGTGATCGGTGCCCGGTGCGGGCTGACCGAGGCCCAGATCCGACGGCTGGCAACCGAAGAGCTTGCCGGTTGGTCCGATGACGATGCCGTGTTGGTGACCGCCACCGACGAGCTGGTGGAGGACCACACGCTCAGCGACGAGTCCTGGCAGGCGCTCAACGAACGTTGGAGCACCCAGCAGGTGCTCGATCTCATTTTCGCGGTGGGCCAGTACACACTTGTCTCGACAGCCCTCAGGAGTCTCGGCGTGCAGCTGGATGAGGGCACTCCCGGATGGCCGACGTGAGCGGCGAGCCGAGGGCCGCAGATCGCGCCCGGTTCGACGGCAAGACAGCGCTCGTGGTCGGCGCCGGGCAGACGTCCGGTGCCACCATCGGCAACGGGCGGGCCACGTCTGTGTTGCTGGCACGCGAGGGTGCGCACGTGCTGGCGGTCGACCGCGACCTCGCTTCGGCGAGAGAGACAGTTGCGATGATCGAGTCCGAGGGAGGACTCGCGACGGCATTTCGAGCCGACATCACCATGGAGGCGGACTGCGAGTCGATCGCGTCAACGGCGATCGAGCGAATGGGACACGCCGACGTACTGGTGAACAACGTGGGCATCGGCACGGGCGACGCCGGGGCATCGAAGCTGACCGAGGAAGCCTGGGACCTGATCCACGACGTGAACCTGAAAGGCATGTGGCTCACCTGCAAGCACGTCTTGCCGCTCATGCGTGAGCAGGGCTCCGGCTCGGTGGTCAACATCTCCTCGGCGGCAGCGGTCTGCTCGACCCCGTTCCTCGCCTACAAGACGTCCAAGGCGGCGGTCAACGCACTGACCGAGCAACTCGCCATGCGGAGCGCATCGCGAAATGTGCGCGTCAACGCCGTGATGCCGGGCCTGATGGACACCCCGATGGCGATCGAGGGCATCAGCGCGGCGACGGGCATCGAGCCCGGGGAGCTGCGCGCGAAGCGGGACTCGATGGTGCCCCTGGGTGGCAGACAGGGCACTGCCTGGGACGTGGCCAAGGCGGTCGCGTTCCTCGCATCCGATGACGCCGCATTCATCACCGGAGCCATCCTGCCCGTCGACGGCGGTCAGCAGGCCAGGGTCGGCTGAGTCACACCGTCTGCGGCGGGTCTACCCATCCCGGCGTCGCGCGCGCTTGCGTTCGAAATGGGCAAGCAGTTCGTGGTCCACCAGGTCGTCATAGGCCGGGTGACGCTCGATCCAGGCGCGGATGAACGGGCACAGCGGTACCAGCAGCCTGTCCATGGATCGGACCTCGTCCAGTGCTCCGCGGGCCAGGGTTGATCCCAGGCC
>JBPCTP010000561.1:0-3170 GCA_051011615.1 Microthrixaceae bacterium
GGTGCAGAAGAACATCATCGCCGACAAGGCGATCAAAATGCCCCGCAGGTAGCGATCGCTGCGTCTGGGTGGATTCGCCGGCCGAGCAGGCGTGGCCGACTTGTCCCGCCCAACCCTGACCCCGCCAACCCCCATGAGGAGCAACATGGCTGCAGAGCTAACCAATGCCAGGGCGCTGATCACGGGAGCGTCTTCGGGAATCGGTGCCGCTACAGCTCAGGCATTCGCCGCCCGGGGTACTCACCTGGCGCTCATGGCGCGCAGGGAAGACCGCCTCGCAGAGGTGGCCGACCGATGCATTGCAGCTGGGGCGCCGGACGTACGGATCGTGCCCGCAGACCTGTCGGAACTCAACTCGATCGAATCCGTGCTCAACTCCGCGATCGACCATCTCGGAGGCCTCGATGTGCTCGTCAACAACGCCGGCATGCCGATGCGACGTGACATCAGGACACTCACTGCGGCCGAGGTCGAACAGACGATGGCCGTCAACTACTTCGCACGAGTGCGCATGACACTGCAGGTTCTGCCTGCCATGTTGGAGCGAGACCGCGGGAGCATCGTCAACGTCTCCAGCGTGGGCGGACGCTTCCCGATCCTGGGTGAGGCCGCGTACTGCGGATCCAAGGCAGCGCTGTGCGGATTCACCGAGACCCTCGCAGCCGAGCTGGTGGGAACCGGAGTCGATGCACGTTTGATCCTGCCCGGTCCGATCGACACCGAGATATGGGATCAGCCCGGCCAGGACGACCCGTTCTACACGGGAGACCTCGAGCCACCCCGGGTCGTGGCCGACGGCATAGCTGCCGCTGTCGAGGGAGACGGGATCGAACACTGGCTGCCCGATCTCGAGCCGATCGCCCGGATCAAGCACGCGGACCTCGATGGTTTCATCGCCGGCATGGTCGCTTCGGTATCAGCTGACAGCGACGGGTCCCGTGGCGGAAGCACCTCATGATGGCGCTCGAGTCATGAGCGCTCGAGTCATGAGCCCTCGAGTCATGAGCCCTCGAGTCGTGAGCCCTCGAGTTCATGCGGTCGACACCCGCTGAAGCGTGGCCGTTCGAATCGTCGTGGACATCCTGAATGCCTCGGATACGGGTGCAATCAAGGTGGCCTCCGACGTCCGCCGAAGGTTTCCCGGCCCCTTTGGAGCTTGTCGAGCCTCGCGCATGGAGGCCCGTAACTGTTGATGGCACAACCACTCGGCTAGTTTCTTTGCACAGTGAACCCGCCGTCGCTGTGACGGCCAATACCACCTGGAGTTCTCAGATGACATCCCCCGTCCGCAAGAGGTCGATCCGCTTCCTGTTGGCAATGCTCTTGCCACTTGCACTGTTCGCAGCCGCATGCAGCGACAGCGACTCGGACTCGACCGAATCGGACACCTCGGGAGAAGAGTCCACAGATGACGAAGCCTCTGGGGAGTCGACCGGCGAGACCGAGGACGAGGTCGACCAGGAAGAGCAGGCCGAACTCGAAGAGGACATCGCAGCCGGGGAGGAAGGCCCCGAGAACGTCGAGGTCGACGAGGTCGCGATGTCACCCGGCAACAACATGGGCTCGCCCCCCGCTGGCGACACCGCTGACCTGAACATCGCTGAGATCGCCGCCGGCACCGCCGACGTGTCGATCCTCACCCGCCTGGTCATCACCGCCGGCCTCTTCCCGACCGTGCGCGACGGCGGACCCTTCACGGTTTTCGCCCCCACCAACGAGGCGTTCGGTGAAATCCCAGCGGAGACCCTCGAAGCGCTGCGCATGGACCGAGCAGCCCAGGCCGACATCATTCTCGGCCACGTCGTTCCCGGCACCTTGACCGTCGATGACCTCGAAGCTGTGAGTGGCGGAACTCTGGAGACCGCAGCCGGCACGCAGCTCACCGTCGAGGTGGACGGAGACGAAATCAGCGTCGGCGGCGCGCTCGTGGTCCTGCCGGACGTTCTCGCCTCCAACGGCGTCGTACACGTGATCGATTCCGTCATCACCTGACCCCGACCAACCGGGGCGAACCCAGGTGCCACTGCCACCCATCGATTGGGAGAACTGAGGCGGCAGATGGGGGATGTGTGGTTGCTGGTCGCAGAACTAGTCAACCCGCTCAATCACAGTTGCGTTCGCCATACCCCCGCCTTCGCACATTGTCTGGAAGCCGAGGCGGCCGCCGGTGGCTTCGAGCTGGTTGAGCAGCGTGGTCATGATTCGCACACCTGACGCACCGAGTGGGTGGCCGAGGGCGATGGCTCCACCGCGGGGGTTGTAGCGCTCGTAGTTCCCATCGGGCAGGAACTCCTTGGCCCACATGAGTGCGATCGCAGCGAACGCCTCGTTGCACTCGATGGCGTCGAAGTCCTCGATCGACAGGCCGCTTCGTTCCAGCAGCTTGCGGGTCACCGGATTCGGAGCCGACAGCACCAGCACGGCGTCGTCACCACCGACGGCGAAGTGTCGGATGACGGCCCGGTACGGAAGCCCCAGCTCGTCGGCCACCGAGCGTTCCGCCACCAACATCGCAGCTGCACCATCGGAGGTCTGCGACGAATTCCCGGGTGTGATGTCCGGGGCTATGGAAGGGTCCCACTTCGCTGCCGAACCGAGACCGGCGAGGATCTCCGTGGTCGTCTCCGGACGGATTCCTTCGTCCGCCGTCATGACTTCCCCGGTCTCCTTGCCCTCTTCGTCGCGGATCGGCGTGGGAACGATCTCGGTGTCGAATGCACCGGACGTGGTCGCCGCATGGGCACGACGGTGGGACTCCGCCGCAAGCGCATCCATGTCTTCGCGGTTGACCCCGAAGCGATCGGCGAGGATCTGGGCGATCTCGAACTGCACCATCAACTGGTTGTCGATCGCTTCCAGATATGCCGTGCTGAAGGGCCCTGCGCCGCCCGTGGCGTTCGACGCCATCGGGTTGCGCGTCATCGACTCGACCCCGCATGCGACCGCGATGTCGTAGGCACCGGCGACCACTCCCTGGGCAGCGAAGTGCACCGCCTGCTGGGAACTGCCGCACTGGCGGTCCACCGTCGTGGCCGACACCGACTGCGGGAGCCCTGCCGCGACCCACGCATTTCGGATCACATTGGTGGACTGCTCGCCCACCTGGGTCACGCAGCCGCCGACCACGTCGTCGACGCGTTCGGGATCCACTTCGGTGCGCTCCACCAGAG
>JBPCTP010000562.1:0-3286 GCA_051011615.1 Microthrixaceae bacterium
GGGGGTTGCCGATGATCGCGGCAGCAGCTGCGTATGTCGCACTTCGGCCGCGAAGCGCATTGTGGTCTGCCGAACGGTGGCTGGATCTTGCGGGTAGTGGGCCACCCCGGGCGGCAACCGCGGCGGCGCCCGAGCGGCATTCGCGGGACACCAACGGGTCAGCAGATGAAGTCACGGGTTGCGCTGAACTGCTGGCGCTCGCGATGGCGTCCGGCTGCACTGCGGCGCAGGCGATCTCGGAGGTTTCGACTACATCCACCGGCGGAGCCCTGGTCGGCGCGGCGGCGGATCTTCGGCGCGGCCTCTCCCTGACCGAGGTCCTCGAAAGACTTGCGACGGGGTCAGCGGGCTGGCACTCAATGGCCACCCTGCTGGCGATGAGCGCCGGCTCGGGTGCCGATGCGATCGGGCCCATGCGCAGACTGGCCGCCACCGAACGAACGCGGGTCAGGCGGTCCAGAGAGGCAGCGGCGAGACGCCTTCCGGTGCTGTTGCTCTTGCCACTGGCCGGATTGGTGCTGCCCGCTTTCGCTCTCGTCACGGTGGTGCCCTTCGCAATCGCAGGCGTCGAATCGTTCGAACTTCCCCCTGTTGAGACAACCGGCGAACCCCCAGTGGCGCCGGCTGAACTGGAGGATTGATCGTGAAAGTGGCAGAGACAACGAGGGAGTTGAGTCTGTGGATCCTCGATTGCCAGGATCAGGCGAATCGAGGCCCGCTTGGGCGTGAACGCGCACAGAGCACCGTGGAGTATGCGCTCGTGCTGCTGGGAGCGGCAGCGCTCGCCCTGCTGCTGGTGTCGTGGGTCACTGGCACCGACGTGATCGGCCGCCTCTTCGACGCGGTCTTCTCGCGAATACTCACCCAGGCCGGATAGTGGTCCGTGGCGCAGTGAGACAGCAGTCGGGTGTGCGAGGACAGGCGACGGTGGAGATGGCGCTGGTTCTGCCCTTGGCGGCGTTGCTGGTCCTGCTTGTCGTGCAGGCCGCGTTGGTTGCCAGGGACCAGGTGCACCTCACCCGAGCGACTTCCGCGGCTGCGCGGGCCGCAATGGTCGATCCGACGGATGCAACGGCCCGAGAGGCGGTTTCAGATGTCGGCGGCGGACTGAACGTGCGCTCGGTCCGCGTGCGAGGCGATCGCACGCCCGGTGCGTTGCTCACGGTCATCGTGGTTGCTTCGGCCACGCGGGTTCCGCTGGTTGGAATGGCGGTCGGCTCGATCCGACTGCGTGAGGAACTGGTGGTGCGGGTTGAGGGCTGATCCGGGGAACCACGCTGCGTAACGCGGAGACCTCAGCGCCTCCGGTGAACGCCCGAGCGCAGCAGGGCAGCTGCGGCGTGCTTGTCCAGTGGTTCGTTTCCGTTGCCGCATTTCGGTGACTGCACACAGCTCGGGCATCCGCTCCCACAAGCGCAGTTCTTCAACACCTCGAGAGTTGCGTTCAGGTGGCGGGGCGCCGCATCGAACGCCATGGCGGCCACGCCGGCCCCGCCGGGCTGGGCATCGTGGATCACGATGGTCGCGGTGCCCGTGTCTGCCAGGTGAGCTGTGGACACGCCGCCCACATCCCAGCGGTCACACATGGCGAAGAGGGGCAGGATTCCAATACCGGCGTGCTCGGCGGCGTGAAGTGCGCCGGGTAGGTCTTGGGTGTTGACCCGGGCTGTCCGGATGAGTTCCTCCGAGAAAGTCCACCAGATGGCAGTCGTGTGCAGGGTGGCGGGCGGCAGCTCCAGTTCGTGGCGTTCCAGAACCTCGTGCCGCTCGACGGATTTCACAACGAACCCTGTGACGGTGGTGGTCACCTCGACGTGGCCGAGGTGGACGGGGATGGACTCCACGATCGAAGCCGCCGCCTCATCGAGGAGCCGAATGTCGGTGGTACGGCGGGTCTGGGTATACGTGGACCCGTCGTGGGCCTCTACGTGAGCCACACGGCCGGCAGTGTCGAGCTCGGTGACTCGCCATGACGCACCCTGGTGCAGGTAGACCGCCCCGTCGTGCAAGGAGTCTGCCGCTCGGCTGGCGTCGACGGTGCCCAGAGTGCTGCCGTCGGGGCGCAGGATCCTGAACTCTCCCTGCGCCGCCGATCGGAGCCCGATCGTGGGGGCAGGTGCGCCCCGGCCGGCCCAGCGCGCGATCGGGCCTGTGGAGGAGTCCTCCACCCTGAGGCGGTCATCGAGCACGAGTTCGCGAACGGCATCCTCGAGCACATCTGGCCAGAACTGCTCGTCGCGTTGGGTCAGGGGGACCTCGTCGGCTGCGCACCCCAGATGTGGATGCAGCACGTGCGGATTGGCGGGGTTGACCACGGCCGGCTCGGGATCGCGTCGGAAGGCCTCGCGCGGATGTCTCATCATCCACTGGTCGAGTTGGTCCTCACCGGCCACCAGAACTGCGAGCGCACTGCGGGTGCCACGCCCGGCGCGACCAATCTGTTGGCGAAACGATGCGATCGTGCCGGGAAACCCCGACAGCACGACACCGTCGAGGCCCTCGATGTCTATGCCCAGCTCGAGGGCGTTGGTGGCAACGACACACGCCAGGCGGTCCTCGGACAGGGCGGTTTCGATCTCGCGGCGTTCCTCGGCCAAGTATCCCGCCCGGTAGGACCGAACGAGGTCCCCGGCGCCGTCCACCCCGAGTTGGCCGAGACGTTGACGCACCTCATTGGCCACGAGCTCCGAAGCGCGTCTCGAGCGGCAGAACACCAGGGTGCGCAGACCCGCAGCTGCCATCTCGGCTGCTATCGAAGCGGTCTCGACGTTCAACGACGGGCGGGCCGCGTCGGCATGGGCGGGGTCGAACGGATTCCACAGGACCGTGGTGCGCTCACCGGTGGGGGCACCCGAGCGGGAGATCTCCATGGCCGGCAGTCCGCTCAACAGGCCTGCAAGCTCGCTCGCACGGCCGATCGTCGCAGAAGTGAACGCGAAGGTTGGGTCCGTGCCCCGCAGTGTCGTGACGAGGCGCCTGAGGCGTCGCAGCACATGTGCCGCATGCGAGCCGAACAGACCGCGCAACACGTGCATTTCGTCCACCACCACCAGGTCGAGATGGCGCAGGAAGCCCTCCCATCGCGCATGGTTGGACAGAATGCCGAGGTGCAGCATCTCGGGATTGGTGAGCACGATGTCAGCATGCTCACGGACCCAGGAGCGCTCCTGGGGGGAACAGTCGCCGTCATAGGCGGCCACTGTCACACCGGGCGGGGCCGATGCAGCGAGAGAATGCAGCTGGTCGTGTGCCAACGCCTTGGTGGGGAACACCATGAGGGTCTTGT
>JBPCTP010000563.1:0-5263 GCA_051011615.1 Microthrixaceae bacterium
GACCTTCACGCCGGCATCGTTGAGGGCCTCCATCTTCGCCGCCGCAGTACCCTTGCCCCCCGAAACGATGGCGCCTGCATGGCCCATCTTCTTGCCGGCGGGAGCGGTCTGGCCTGCGATGTAGGCGGTAACCGGCTTGGACATCTTGTCCTTGATGAACTCGGCCGCCTCTTCCTCCGCCGAGCCACCGATCTCGCCGATCATCATCACCGCAGAGGTCTCGTCGTCGGCCTCGAAACGCTCCAGGCAATCGATGAAGCTGGTGCCGGGAACGGGGTCGCCGCCGATGCCGACACAGGTCGTCACGCCGATGCCCTGGAGCTTCAGCTCGTACAGCGCCTGGTAGGTCAGGGTGCCGGAGCGGCTGACGATGCCGACATTCGGCTTGCCATCGACCGGGGATTGCGCGATGTGCCCGGCTGTGATGCCGATGTTGCAGCGCCCGGGGCTGATGATGCCGGGACAGTTCGGACCGAGAAGCTGTACGTCCGGATACTCGCTGCGGAGCTGGTTGAAGAACCAGGCTTCGTCCTGTGCGGGCACACCTTCGGTGATGCACACGATGAACTTGATGCCGCCCTCAGCGGCCTCCATCACGGCGTTGCGCACACCGGCGGCTGGAATGAAGATGCAGCTCGCATCGGCGCCGGTGTCGGCAACTGCGTCGGCAACGGAGCCGAACACGGGCACGCCATCGACGTCGGTGCCGGCCTTCTTCGGATTGGTGCCACCGACGACCTGGGTGCCGTAGTCACGGTTCAACAGGCCGTAGTAGCGGCCCTGACTCCCGGTGAGGCCCTGGTAGATGACCTTTGTGTTCTCGTCGACGAAGATCGCCATCGCTGTTGTCCCTGTTCGGTGTTCTGGATCTGCTGTGTTGGCTGCGCTGGTGTGTTGCGCTGCTGGTGCTTTTTTTCGCTGCTTGGTTGCTTGCGACGCTGTGCTTGCTTGAAACGCTGTGTTGGTTGCGACGCTGTGTCGGGAAAGCCCGAATGGCTCAGCCGGCGAGCTCGACGACCTTGCGGGCCGCGTCGAGCATCGTGGGCTGCATCTGGAGCTTGTCGCTCAGGTGCGGATCGAGGATCTTGCGACCCTCATCGGCGTTCGTGCCATCGAGGCGGATCACGATCGGAGCGGAGATGTCGATCTCGGCCAGTGCAGCGACGATGCCGTTGGCGACCTCTTCGCCTCGGGTGATGCCGCCGAAGATGTTGATGAAGATCGACTTCACTCGGGGGTCGTTGTCGATGATCGTGAGGGCCTTCACGAACTTCTCGGCATCGGCGCCGCCGCCGACGTCGAGGAAGTTGGCGGCCGATCCGCCGACCTGGTTGACCACGTCGAGCGTGCTCATCGCGAGGCCTGCGCCATTGGCGATGATGCCGACGGATCCCTCGAGACCTACGTACTGGAGGTCGGCCTCGTACGCGGCCTGTTCGCGGTCGTCTCGCTCCTGGGTGGCTTCGTACTGAACCCACTCGTGACGAAACGATGCGTTGGCGTCCAGGGTGACCTTGGCGTCGAGGGCGTGGACCTCACCCGTGGGCTTGAGGATCAGGGGGTTGATCTCCACCAGGTCCGCGTCGCCCTCGGTGTAGGCCCGGTAGAGCTTCAGCAGGATGTCGACGGCGCCTTCGGTGGCGTCGGCGTTGAGGTTGGCCGCCTTCACCCAGTCACGAGCAACGGATTCGGACAACCCGTCGGTGGGATCGATCCAGATCTTGGCGATCGCATCGGGGTTGGACTCGGCCACGGCCTCGATCTCGACACCACCCTCGGCGGAGAGCATCCCGAGGTGCTTCTTGGCCGAACGGTCGAGGGTGAAGCTGGCGTAGTACTCCTCGGCGATGTCGGAGGCCACTTCGATCCACAGCACATGCACTGTGTGGCCCTTGATGTCCATCCCCAGGATGTTCTCGGCGTGGGTGCGGACCTCGGCGGCGCTGTCAGCCAGCTTGATTCCGCCGGCCTTGCCACGCCCACCGACCTGCACCTGCGCCTTGACGACCACCGGGAACTGGTCGATCCAATCAGCTGCCGCCACGGCCTCGTCGACAGTCGTGACTGCCTTGCCCCTCGACACGGGAATGTCGAAGGTGCCGAAGAACTGCTTGCCCTGGTATTCGAAGAGATCCACTCGAACTGCCTTCCGATCCTCTTTATGGTGTCTGGAGCGCCGATGCGGCACTGACACGCGTGTCGGATACTAAGAGGCACCGGTGGCCGCCTCCCAATGCGAACTCGAGCGCGACTGCGCACGCCACAGGTCGCTGCCACGGTTCGGTGCAAGCGGCTGGGGTGACGCAATCGGCATGCCGGCCGTTGTGGACCGGGGCGACGAGTGTGCGATCGTTTGGCATGCCTGTAGAGCAGCGCTCCGGTGGCTCCCAAGCCGCCGCAATAGCAATCGGAGTTGTGGCCGTGATCTTCTCCGTTGCAGCTGTGTGGCTGCTGTTGGGCTGGTTCAGCGGCGGCGATGCACCGGTGCAGATCAACCTCGGTGACGAGGACTTCGATGCGGGCCAGGTCACCCGGATCGCAGCGCAGATCGAGCAGGAAGGCCCGATCCTCTACAGCGACGTTTCGGGCCGCGGCCAGAATCGCCCGATCTGGGTCAATCACTTCAACGATGACCCGGACAGCGGCTGGTACGTCTTCGACGCGATCGCTCCGGGCGCCCCTGAAGGCTGTTTCCTTGCATGGAATTCGCAGGAGAACCTCTTCGATGAGCGCCGACCGGACCCCGACGACCCGCAGGCCCTGGGCAAGTTGTGTCGCAACGTCACCTACTCGGCCACCGGCGAAGGGCTCGAGCAGGCCATCTGGAAGGTCGACTCCGACGACAACCTGATCATCACGTTGCGCAGCGAGGACGAGGCTGAGGTCAGCGACACTGCGGATTCCGACTAACCGCGCGCCGGCGACGTCTCGAGGACGCCACCTCGCGGGTGCCATCGCCCGCTGACTCCTCTCGGCTGCGAACCTCCGGCTGAGAACTCGAGACCTCAGACGGGTTCGAACAGCTCGAGCAGCTTGGCGCGTTGCACCTTGCGGGTGCCGGTCCGCGGTAGTTCGTCCACCACGACTATGCGCCGGGGCGCCTTGTAGCGGGCCATCCTGTCGGTGGCCCAGCGGATGAGTCCTTCCTCGGTCACCTTCGCCCCATCGCGCAAGATCACCGCTGCCACCACTGACTCACCGAATCGGGCATCGGGCGCCCCGAGCACCGCAGCCTCCACGACGTCAGGGTGTTCCTCGAGGTCAGCCTCGACCTCGAGGGGATACACCGTGTAGCCACCCGAGACCACCACGTTCTTGGCCCGACCATGGAATATGAAGGTGCCGAACGGTCCCGATCGCACGAGGTCTCCGGTACGCACCCAGCCGTCATCGGTGAGCACTGCGGCACTGTTCTCCTCATCGCCCCAGTAGCCCTTGAGAACCCCGGGGCCGGTTACCTGGAGTTCCCCCACGCGCCCCGGTCGAACCGACCTTCCCGACTCATCGATGACGCGGAACTTCCAGCCCGGCAGCTTCACGCCCAGCGAGTCTCCGAGTCCGATGGGAAGCATCGGAGGGGACACCTTGGCCGCAACACCTCCGGCGACTTCCACCATGCCGTACCCCTCGAGGAATGCGGCCTCGCCCACCGCTCCCACGAGCGGCAGGTCCGCTGTCGCCCCGAAGGACTTGAACTCGCGTGCCAGTTCGGTCGGCATCACATCAGCGCCCGATGCCCAGAATCGCACCGAGGTCAGGTCGTACTCCTCCGCACCTGCTTCAAGCATCATGCGATACATCGCAGGCACCCCGATGAAGCCGACAGATCGACGATCCTGGATCACCTCGAGCGCTCGGTTGGGCGAGAAACGATCCAGGAAGTAGATAGGCATGCCCATGACCATCGGTCCCAGAATGGCCACGAAACCCATGATGTGGGCGACGGGAAGTCCCATGAGCAACTCATGGGAACCGGGAAGCGGGGGCACGAGGGCCGCACCCGCCAGGTGCCCCACAAGTCCGCGGTGGGTGAGCTCCGCTCCCTTTGGCCTACCCGTGGTGCCCGAGGTGTAGAACAACGCAGCAACATCGTCGGGTGCGGGTTCGTGCATGTCCGGAACCTTGGACCGGGCGCCCTTTCCGCGGGACAGCTCCGCGCCGTCGCGGATCACCAGCGGGGCACGGCTGTCCGCAACGACGTGGTCGACCTCCGCCGGCGACATCTGCGGGTTCACCGGCGCGGGGAGCCTGCCGACGCGGGCCACAGCGAGGCTGACCAACAACTGGTCGATGCCGTTCGGGGTGGCGACCACCACCGGATCACCGGGACTGGTGCGCGCCGCCACCGAAGCCGACCAGCGACGGACAGTCGTCGCCACTTCCGCATGGGTGAGGCAGCGCACGTTTCCGTCGGGGTCTTCCTCAGTGACCGCAACCGCTTCGCCGTGCAGAAGATCCAGCTCGTCGGCGAGGCACGCCAGGTCGAGTCCCCCTCGAACGCCGAGATCAAGGCGATGTGCGAGTCGGCCCAGTGGAGAGAACGTCACCTCGACATGATGGCGCACCCAATCGACCGATACACACACGCAGCCACACAACTGGTCGACCAACATGCGCCGGGTACCAACCGACGCACGAGGCGCGCCGTCGGATCGGTGCGGGTCAAGGCTCGTTGATCTGCTCGAGGGGTGCCCAGGCGAGCAGCAGTCGCTTCTCGCCCATCTCGGGGAATCGCACGACCGCCTCGGTCTTGTCGCCCGAACCCTCGATGTCGAGCACCACGCCATCGCCCCACTTGCCATGGCGAACATCGTCGCCGACCTTTATCCCGAGGAGATGAGCCCCTGATGTGCGGGGCGGAGCGGGTCGGGTGGCACGGGCCTCCGCGGTGTCGCGTCCACGCGGCCGCCAGGAGGTGGACTCCCAACCGCCGGATCGCATCGAGGACCGTCCAGCGGTCGACCGACTGGCCGGGTCGTCGGTGATCAGCTCTTCGGGGATCTCCTGGAAGAACCGGCTGGGCGGGTTGTAGGCGGTTGCGCCGTAGAGGCTCCGGCACCAGGCATGGGACAGATACAGCTGGCGTTCGGCCCGGGTGATGCCCACGTAGCACAGACGCCGCTCCTCCTCGAGCTCAGCCGGCTCGGTGAGCGCCCGTTGGTGGGGAAACACTCCCTCTTCGAGGCCGGCCATGAACACCACCGGAAACTCGAGTCCCTTGGCCGCGTGCAGGGTCATCAGCACCACGCCGGTGTCTGAGGGG
>JBPCTP010000564.1:0-3227 GCA_051011615.1 Microthrixaceae bacterium
AGAATGCCCTGGGCCTCGCCTTCCCTGCTGAGGAGGTGGATCGGAGACTCAGGGAGATCATGGCCAAGATCCACGCGCAATGCGTGGAGTACAGCCCGACATCCAGCCCAATCGACTACCTGACCGGTGCCAACCGGGCGGGTTTCACCAAGGTCGCGAACGCGATGCTCTCACTCGGCCTCGTTTGACCCACCAGCACCGGGCGAGTCCCGGCATCACCCGATGGCGGAGTTGACAACCGTTGGCGGGCCGGCTCCGAGGTGGAAGATTCCGGGAAAGCCGGCGGTGAAGAAGCCGTCGTTCGGGTTCCGGAGAAGCGTTGAACCCTCGATGGTCTGGTTGCCGGATCGGTTGTTGCTCACGAAGAACACTGCGCCGCCGCCCTCGTTGGCGTGATTGTCCTGCACCAGCGAGTTCTTGAGGTGCAGCGTCATGTAGTTGCCATCAAGGTAGATGGCGCCACCGTTTCCGCCGCCCGGGGTGCCCGGCCGCTGAGGGTTCGCTCCCACCCCGGTCGCCCGGTTGTCGGCGAAGGTGGAGTCGGCGAACTCCCAGGACACACCGATGCTGGCCGTGGCACCGCCGTTGGAGCATGTGTTCCCGTTCCCGGGCGTACCGAAGGTGCTGTTGCGCACCCGCACCGGCTGTCCCTGGTGCTGGCTGAGCACCCGCACCGCTCCCCCGCCCACGTCCGGGCCGCTGGCATCGCAGCGATTGCGAAGGAATACCGAGTTGATGATGTTGAGTCGACCGCCACGAACGAACACCGCTCCGCCGCCGCCACCATCGACGGATTCACCCGTGGCGTTGCCGTCGACGAAGGTCAGGTTCTGGATCGTCAGTCGGGGATGGTCCTGGTCCTGGCAGTGCGAGGTCGTCCAGCGCTGGGCCGGGTCGCAGGTGTTCATGTAGAGGATTCGTCGTTGCCCCTGACCACTCAGGGTGACGAGCCCCCGACCATCCAGGACTATCTCGGGGCCAGTGTCATTGAAGACCTTGGCCGTGGCGCCCATTGCGATGGTCACCGGCGAGGGGCCGCAGTTGAACACGATGATTCCGCCCCGTGCCACCGCATCCACCACTGATCGCGAGGTACAGCTCTGCGGCGTTCCGTTTCCGATCACCTGGTCCGGATCGGATGTATCGAAGCCCCCCGAGGGCAGGGGAGTCGGTGGCACACACGCGGCGGCAAGCAACGCGACCGCCGCAGCCAGCACTGAGGCCAAGCGGTTTCGACGTTTCCAGCCTCGAAGGTCCCCCGGAGCGCGCATCTACACACTTCGGCATCCCGCCGGCGGAACTAGAGCGCGAACCGACCGCCGCAGGTGCCGAGGGAGGTCAGCGGGGACGGTGCTCGGTGCCCAGACCCGCGGTGATGAACAGCGCCGTCGCCGACTCCTCAACGTCGGCGGTGTGCCAGTCGCCCGGCTCGTTCAGCGCGTACTGCCCAGCGGTCAATTCGACCTCCGACGTCGTGCCGTCAGGGTGCTCCTGGTGCAGCACGACCGACCCGGCGACACACAACACCACCTCTGCACCATTCGGATGCATCTCCCACACGTCCCATGACTCGGTGAAGGTGTGCATGGTGACGAGCCGAGCCTCGTTGCCGTCGCCTTCATGGCGCTGCGTGTAGCCGCCGTACCACTCCATCTCACCGGTGAACTCGGGCTCGACCTCGGCCGTTGCACCAAGGCCGAGGTGGATGGGGTGCTGTGAGATGTCGAATGCAGCCATGGACAGGATCCTGTCACGTCTGCGGCCCGGTGGGTCGTTCAGCCCATTCCCGTGCAGCGAACGCGGTATGTGCCTATATGGCCGCGCTGGGTGCTCGCCCACAATCTAGCCATGCCCATGCGAAACCGCCGTTCCCTGTTCTCACTGCTCCTGCTGCCCGTTGTCGGACTGGCCCTGGTGCTGAGCACCGGAAGCCACGTCGGCGCCTCTGCCACGACAACATCGCTGGCCGCCGATGCCGAGCAGTCAGCAGGCGAGTCGACCACGGCCCCACCGAGCACGGAAGCCCCGACGACCGAAGCCCCGACGACGGAGGCCCCCACCACCGCTGCGCCGACAACAGTCGCGCCGAGCGCGGCTGCCGAAACCAGCCAATCGGGTCCGTCCACGACCGCCGCCCCGGCTGCGATCGTCACTGACGACACAACGAGTTCCACGACTCCCCCGGCACAGGTCGACCCGGTGCAGGGCATCGAGGATCCGCAGGTCGACCCCAAGGGCAACCTCACCTCACTGTGTGAGCTCTACGGCTACAACTTCTGGCGGGTCACCGTCACCCAGCCCGGCGAGTTCCGCCTGATGGTGTACGGCGGTGGCCCGATCGTCACCCTCGGCTACCTCGAAGTGGGAACCCACGGCCAGGAACCAGCTGACGGCGGCTTCGAGATCACCACCCCCGCCACGCCCGGGGCTGACACGACGATCCTGCAGGGCTTCGTGAACGGCTCATGGAAGAACCTCAAGACAAAGGCTGCCAACACCAAGCCGTGTGGCCAGCCATCCGGTAGCAGCACAACTTCCAGCACGAGTACAACCAGCTCGACCTCGACCACCAGCACGACGTCGACCACCAGCACGACGTCGACGACAACTCCGTCCACCACCAGCAGCACGACTACTTCGAGCACGACACCGTCCACCACGGTTGTGCCCACCTCTGTGGCGCCGGAGACCACGATCCAGCCCACCACCACGGTTCCGGACACCGACATCACCTCGACAACCGCCCTCGTCGAGACCGCACAGGTCGAGGGTGCGAGCGAGGTCGCCCAGTCCGGAGCCATCCTGACCCCCGGAGGTCAGGAACTGGCGGTCACCGGCGGCTCCAGCATGCCGGCACTGTTCGGACTGGCGCTGCTGGGACTCGGCGTGGTCGCAGTGACCATCGCCGCCCGCCGCACCGAATCGGCCTGAACCCAGCCCGGGTTTCGCCCGACCGCAACCTGACACCGTCCACCGGCATTACCCTCCGTCCCCGGCGGTCCGTCACGGAACGCCGTGACACCGACCGGAGGGAATCCGATGCCGACCGAAGTCCAGGGAGTAGTCGCACTCGCCAAGGACGAGCCAGTCTCGATCGAGACCATCGTCATTCCTGATCCAGGTCCCGGCGAGGCCGTGGTCGACATCGCCGCATGCGGTGTCTGTCATACGGACCTGCACTACGTCGAGGGCGGGATATCGGACGAGTTCCCGTTCCTGCTGGGCCA
>JBPCTP010000565.1:0-3746 GCA_051011615.1 Microthrixaceae bacterium
CACCGATTGCGAGCACCAGGATCAACCAGAGCCGCGAGACGGGAAGCTGCATGGGCCAGCCGAGCAGCACCAGCCCCATCGCACCCAACACCGCCGCCGTGCCGACGCGGCGTGCATCCTCGATCGAGCGGATGTCCACACGATCCACGTACATGCGCTGACGCCGGAACACGAACAGCCACACGGGCAGCGAGACCGCTCCGAGAATCATGTACTGCGTTGCCTCGGCGCCGGTCCAGTCTCGGGCCGCCGAGGTGATCATGGTGGCGACGATGGTGGCTATGGCCATGATTGCGAGATCAGCGAGCATGTAGATGCCGGCACCGTGCTCTCGCAGGAAGTTCACCGTGGTTTTGGCAAGAATTCCCCGGCGGTCATCTATGCGTCGATTTGGTCGCGCCGGGGTGACACGCTCGGTGTCCACGGGCGCCGCGACGGGAAACAGGGTCGCCTGACCTGTGCTGTTGTCGCCACCTGAAATCGTCGTCACTCGCCTGTCCAAATCACTCTCTGAAGCCGCTTCAAGATAGCCCCGATCGGTACGAGGTTGCACGTCGTTTCGCACGGGGGGGCTGGATGTCATCTCAGGTGGTGGGCTACTCACGTTTTCAAAGTACCTGGGGGTGCTTCGAACGCCTATGGGTGATCCTTCCCCAACATCACTCTGAGTGGGGGTCATACGACCCACAGGGATTCTTCATTGCGGGTTCGTTACGAAGCTGTGTCGATCGGTTAGATTCTCAAGACACGGAGCCGTTGGACCGAAAAAGAATCGGATTCAATGACTGACTGGGGAAATGAGATATGAGCAGAACCGCGCTTTCGGGATTCGGAAAAGGAGCTGCAATATTCGCGGTCACGGCGTTGGGGGCCGCAGCCTGCCTGGCACCTCCACCGCCCGAAGTGGAAGCCGAACCACCCGAACCCGTGCTCGCACCCCTGCCGGCGAAGCAGGTCGTACAACCGCCCGCGACCACGGCTGCGACCACGACGGTTCCGGCCCCCCACACGCTCGAGCCTGGCGACAAGATCGAAACAGGCGCCCGCTGGAAGTACCTCGATACCGGTGATGTCCCCGACGGTTGGGCCGAAGCGGGCTTCGACGATTCGTCGTGGGACGAGGGCGGTGCCCCGCTCGGGCGCTCGAATGACCGAATCCGCACCCAGATCAACAGGACCTCTCCTGCACACCTGATCGACCTCTTCCGCAACTCGTTCGTGGTGGACGACCCCTCCGCAGTCGCGGGGATCACGATCGACCTGATGGCCGACGATGCTGCACTCGTGTTCCTCAACGGACACGAGGTCATCAACGACAACGTCGCGGCCAACGGATACCCGGTGGACTACCGCGGAGCCAAAACCGGCGAAGGCGACTACCGCCGCTTCGAGATCGGCCCGGAGCACATCTCCGAGGGTGTGAACGTGGTCGGCGTAGAACTCCACCAGGACTACCGCAAAGACCCTGACTCGGGCTTCGATGCGGTCGTGACCCCGACCTTCGGGCCGGCCCCCGCACCCACCACGACGGTTCCCCCTACGACGACCGCACCCCCCACTACGGCGGCGCCAATCACAGTGGCACCCACCACCACTGCAGCACCCACCACCACTGCAGCACCCACCACCGCACCGCCCACCACGGCGGCGCCAATCACAGTGGCGCCCACCACCACTGCAGCACCAACGACAACCGCTGCACCAACCACGACTGCAGCACCCACGACTGCAGCACCCACGACTGCAGCACCCACCACTGCAGCACCCACGACTGCAGCACCCACCACTGCGGCACCGACCACTGCGTCGCCCACACCGACGACACAGACCATGGTGGATCTGGGCAGTTCCTGGCGCTACGACGACTCGGGCAGCCTCCCGGGCAACAACTGGGCCCAGCGATCCTTCAGTGATGGCTCGTGGAACACAGGTCCTGGCCAGCTCGGCTACGGCGACGGTGACGAGGAAACGATCGTCGGCTACGGCTCGAACAGCTCCGACAAGCACATCACCACCTACTTCCGCCGGGACTTCGAGGTCACGGACCCCACATCGGTGACTTCACTCGACTTCGGCGTTCAACGCGACGACGGCGCCGTCGTGTACCTGAACGGCACCGAGGTCGGACGTTCCAACATGCCCGCGGGGCCCGTCACCAACGGCACGCTTGCGCTCACGTGGGACATCAGCGAGACGGCACTGCAGCCGATGTCCGCATCTCCGTCCTTGCTGGTGGCGGGCACGAACACCGTCGCGGTGGAGATCCACCAGGCCGACAAGACTTCGTCGGACAAGTCCTTCGACCTGCGTCTGGTCGCGACCCGCAACGGTTCGGCCACAACCACGACCGCTGCACCAACCACGGCCGCCCCGACAACGACAGCGGCACCGCCAACCACGTCGCCGCCCACCACGGCTGCACCGACGACATCCACGACGTTGCTGGCGGGACTGGTGGGACCGGGCTCGTGGGACAACCTGCACTGGTCCGACGAGTTCAGTTCGAACTCGCTCAACACCGGCGTGTGGAAGCCATACCACAACACCTACGGCGACGGGAACAACGAGATGGCGTGCCTGACTCCCGGCAACGTCGGAGTCAGCGGCGGATCGCTCAAGATCACCGCCAAGCGACAGTCGATCACCTGCCCCGGAGGCAAGAACCGCAACTACACCTCCGGCTTCCTCGGCAGCCGCGAAACCGGCACCTACTTCCCCGCTGAGGCCTACTACGAGATCCGCGCCAAGGTGCCGCACGCCCAGGGCATGTGGCCGGCGTTCTGGCTACGGCACCGCAACGGCGCCGGCGTGGCAGAAGTCGATGTCATGGAGTACTTCCACTCCCAAGTCCCGGGAAAGACCACCCAGACCCTCCACCTGGATGCCCGCTACAACCTGTCCAAGCAGACCTCGTGGTTCGAGAATGCCACGAACAACTCGGCCTGGCACACCTGGGGCGTTGCGATCGAACCCGTCAATGGTGGCCACAAGTTCTCCTTCTACACCGATGGCCAACTCGTGCACACCTACACCGACACGCAGGCCAAGTGGGCTGGCAAGGCCAACCCGAACGAGACCTTCGACATCGCGGTCAACATGGCGGTCGGCGGCAACTGGGTGGGCGAACCCGACGGTGTGCTCGGTGAACTGCCCGAGATCAACCGCTGCGCCAAGGGAGGCAGCTATCCCGGGAACTGCAACAGCAGCGGGATCAAGCGCTGGAGCGGCCAGGAGACCTACGAGGTCGACTACGTGCGGGTGTTCACCCGCTGATCACAGTCGGCTCCACTCAGAATCCGCCAACGGAAGGTCCGGGGTGTCGGCGATGCCGACTCCCGGGCCTTTCGCAACTCCGGGCGTTCTACTGCTGCTGGCGAAACACCCGCACCCAGTCCACTTCCATGGTGGCGGGGAACGGGGTCTCGGGGCCTGGCGGCCCCGGCCAGTTGCCTCCGACGGCAAGGTTCAGCAGCAGGTACATCTCGTTTGACTCATCGAAGGGGGCGGGGAATACCAGCGAATCGACCGACGGGTCGGGTGCCGCTGAGGACCATCCGGGTGACGTTTCGCCTCCGAGTGTCATGACGCTGTTGCCGTCAACCCAGAACTCCATTCGTTGGGGCGTCCATTCCATGCGGTAGGTGTGGAACTCGGTGGCGGGTTGGTCCGGCGGGAATTCCGTGAGCGCAGCCGACTTGTCGCAACCACCTCCGCAGCCGGTGCGGGTCCAGTGGACACTGGTGACG
>JBPCTP010000566.1:0-2967 GCA_051011615.1 Microthrixaceae bacterium
GTTCCGCTGACTCGCGCAGGCCCTCGAGCCGGTCCCGCTCGGCCTCTATCGCCGCCTCCACCGAGCCGACCTCGGAGAACACGGGGTGCCGTCGACGGGTCTCGCTGTACCTCCGAACCAGCACCGAGGTCGATGCGTCCAGGAAGAGTGTTCGGACATCCATGCCGAGTTCGCGCAGTTCTTCCACCGCGGGAGCTACGGAGGTCAGATCTGCACCTGATCCGGCGACCAGCGCTATCTGGGTGTCGGACTCCCCCACCCGACCCAACTCGGCGACCTTGGCCAACAACTCGACGGGCATGTTGTCGATCACGAACCAGCCGAGGTCCTCCAAGGTGTTGCCCGCCTGGCTGCGTCCCGCTCCCGAGAGCCCGGTGATGAGTACGACTTCGTCCACGCATCAAACGCTAGCGGTGCGCAGCGCGAAGAAATCTCAGTTGCTTTGCATCCGGAATGTGATCGGTGTGCGAATCACTGTTCAACACCGACCAAACGGTGCCTATCAACAGGAGATGAAACAGATGAGAAAGTTCCGATACAGCCTTGTGGCTTTGCTGGCCGGTGTGGCACTCGTGGGTGCCGCCTGCTCAGACGATGATGGTGACGACGAAGAGTCGACCACCACCGAAGCAGAAGAGACCACAACCACCGAGGCAGAAAGCTCAGATGAAGAGAGTGCCGATGATCCGGGCACAATCGTCGACATTGCCTCTGGTGAGCCTGACTTCTCGACGCTGGTGACCGCTGTTGATGCAGCCGGCCTTGTCGAGACCCTTTCCGGTGAAGGACCCTTCACGGTGTTCGCTCCCACCAACGAGGCTTTCGAAGCGTTGCCCGAGGGAACGCTGGACACTCTGCTGGCTGACCCCTCCGGTGCGCTCACCGATGTTCTCACCCTGCATGTGATCGCTGGTGAGGTTGATTCGGCTGCAGCTCTCGAGGCTGCTGGTACCTGTGTTGAGACCCTCGGTGGTCAGGTTGCCGTTGCAATGGACGGCGAGAACCTCACCGTTGGTGGAGCCACGGTCACCACGACCGACATCCCGGCATCCAATGGTGTGATCCACATCATCGATGCAGTCATCGCAGCACCCTCCGAGGGCTGCTGAACCCAGAACACCCCCCAACTGCAATCCCCCAAACCAACTCGGATGGAGGCGGAGCTTCGGCTCCGCCTCCCTTCGTTTTCGGCCAGGGCCCCGACTCGGAGCAGAGTTCTCGGTGGCGCAAGTGCGCCGGGATCATCGGGACCCATCGACTTCAACGGTCGGACTACCGGCCGCTTCGTCGGAGAGTTCGGTACAGGTATGCGTGCACGAAGAGGCGCACGAGTAGCTGCTCGGCCACCCAGCGGGGCACTCGGACTCGCCTGCCATCTGCTTGGAAGATGACGAGACCGTCCTCCTGCACGCCGAAGACAGATCCCCAGCGGTACTTCGGCGCCTTGAAGGCCCGCAGCGTGCGGCCACGACCCGAGATCAGGCGATGGATGTTCGCGACGACCACCCGGTAGCCGAAGTTGCGCGCAGAGCTTCGGTTGGGATCCGTGGCAGCGACGTCTCCGACGGCGAAGACGTTGCGATGCTGCAGCATCAGTAGGTGGCGGTCGACGATCACGAAGCCGTCGGAGTCGAGCACTTCCGCAGGCAGGAATCCAGTGTGTGGTCGCACACCCCCGACGGCCCAGATCGTCGCGTCCGGCTCAAAGGGTGCTTGGCCGGTGGACCAGGCGATCGGCCCGGAGGTGATGCGGTCCGCGGCGAAGCCGTCGAACGTCTCGGCCCGGTGGTTCGGATGCACATGCACCCCGTCTTCGTGGAGTCGCGCAGCGACCCACTCGCGAGTCTTCGGGTGATACCCCGGCAGTGGCAGGTCTGCGGAATGGAACAGGTGAACCTCCTGTGCGCCACGCCGCGCCAAATTGTCGGCGACACTCACACCGGAGGGCCCGCCACCCACTACTGCGAGCTTCGACGCCGAGGAGATCGAGTTGGCGACATCTTCGTGCTCGGTGAGCACTTCGGTGAGGTCTTCCAACCGGTCATGTCGCCAGAATCCGTTCGACGCACCCGTTGAGATCACCAGCCAGTCGTAGGCCTCGGTGGTCGTTTCGCCGGATGCGGTCTCGATTCCCACTTCTTGGCGATCCAGGTCGACCGAAGCGATCCTGCCATGCACGAATCGCACGGAGTCGAGTCCCCGGAATCTCGAGAACGGCACGAAGTAGCTGGCCCTCCACCGCGGGGGATCGGCCAGCCTGGTGCCGAGTTCCTGTCCGCTCACCAGAGCGGGCCTCGTGGAGATGCCCACGACGTCACAATGACGGCCCAGACGAACGGCGATCGGGACGCCGGCGTCACCCATTCCGGCGACAACCACGCGTTGCCGTCTGCGGGCGCGACCTCTCACGACCGCACCCATCGACCTTGTCATGTTGCCCAAGGTGCTCAACGCGTCCCCGGTGAGCCTCGACGAAACCGCGCCACTGAACGCCACCGTCGAGCGCCGTCGACCGTGCTCAGCGGCGGGTCACCTGTACGGGAAGTCTTGTGTACCCGTGCACGAAGGAGGAGAAGGTCCGCTCGGGCTCGTCCTGGATCTCGATCCGCTCGAAACGCTCGAGGATCCCTTCCCAGAGCACCCGTAGCTGAAGCTCGGCGAGTCTGCTTCCCATGCAGTAGTGGATGCCGTATCCGAAGGAGAGGTGCCGATCCGCGTTGGGGCGTTCCAGATCAATGGCGTCGGCATTGTCGAATACGTCTTCATCCCGATTCGCCGATGCGTACCACATGAGGATCTGGTCGCCTTCGAGGACCTCCTTGTCGCGGATCTTCGTATCGAAGTTGGCTGTGCGGCGCATGTAGGGCAGCGGCGTCTGCCAGCGGATGATCTCCGGGACGAGGTTGTCCACGAGGTCGTGGTTCTGGCGCAGCCTGTCGTATTGGTCGGGGAACTTGTTGAGGCCGT
>JBPCTP010000567.1:0-3201 GCA_051011615.1 Microthrixaceae bacterium
TGGCCTTGAAGGTGGTGAACACGGGGGCATCGAGGCGCTCGGCCAGGCGCAGGACCTCGTGCACGGCATCGCGGGCGCCATGGCCGACGATCACCACCGGCCGCTGCGCAACTTCGACCAACCTTGCAGCATCGGCGACGACGCTTGGTGGTGGAACCGTGCGGCGATCGGCCAGACGGCCCTCGATGTTGCTCGCTTCCTGCTCACTCGGCTGGTCCTGCACCTCGTCGGGCAGAATCAGATGCGCGACACCAGATCCGTCGATCGCGTGCTTCACCGCCAGTGTGGCCAGCTCCGCATGATCCGAGCCTGCATGAACCGTGCGGCTCCACTCGCTGACGTCCGCGAAGGCGCTCTGGAGATCCAGATCCTGGAACGCTCCGCGTCCGAGCACCCTGGAGGGAACCTGGCCGGAGATCGCGATCGCCGGCGCGCCGTCCACCTTGGCGTCATAAAGACCGGTGAGCAGATTGGTCGAACCCGGTCCCGCGATTGCGAAGCACGCCGCCGGGCGGCCCGTGAGCTTGCCGTGAGCCGAGACGGCGAACGCGGCCGCTCCCTCGTGTCGGATGCCGACATATGTCAGGTCGCCGCGACCCTCGGCCCGTCTCATCGCCTCGGCGAAACCGAGGTTGGAGTGGCCGACCATGCCGAACACGTGGGTGACGCCCGAGGCGACGAGACTCTCCACCATCACGTCGCCGACGGTGCGCGGATCCTCGGCGCGCACGGGAAGTTCGACGAAGGTGCCTTCATCCCCCTCGCGTACCTCGTAGCACTCCGGGGCATCGGAGAAGCCCTCCGGGGGCTGACCCGAGATCGGGTCGTAGTCGTAGCCGTGCCACGGACACCGCAGCCAGCCGTGTTCGATCGTGCCCTCACCCAGCGGGCCGCCCTGGTGTGGACACCGGTTGTCCAGAGCTCCGATGCGGCCATCGCAGCGAGCGACGGCAAGGGTTCGACCGTCGATGCTGACCGTCCGGACCCGGCCCTCGTCGGGCAGGTCGGTGTCGTCGATTCGGTGCGACTGGGTCTCGGCGGCATCGGGCTGGTCGGAGTCGGTCATGGCAGTACGCCTCCATAGGCAACGCCCGTGAGGTGGTGGATCTCACGTTCGAAGGTGGTCAGATCGTCGATCGTGAGTTCGTCGATACGACTGTGCCCACATGCCCTGGCGATCACCCCCATCAGGTCCGTCGAGGCGCGCAGGAACCGACCGAGACGTTCGGCCGCGTCTTCCACCGGCAGGCGTTCGCGAAGTGCCGGATCCTGCGTCGCGATCCCGACCGGGCAGCGATCTGTGTGACACGCCCGCATGCCAACGCAACCGATCGCCTGGAGCGCCGAGTTGGCGAGCGCCACGGCATCTGCGCCGAGGGCCATGGCCTTGGCGAAATCAGGCGCCGTGCGAAGCCCACCGGTGGCCACCAGGGTCACGTCGCGAACCCCCAGCCGGTCGAGGTGACGCCGCGCCCGCGCAATGGCCGGCATCGTCGGCACGGAGATGTGGTCGCGGAACACCAGTGGCGCTGCTCCTGTGCCGCCGCCGCGGCCGTCGAGGATGATGTAGTCGACCCCGATCTGCAGGGCCGCGTCGATGTCGTCCTCTATGTGCTGCGCGGAGAGCTTCGCGCCGATCGGGATGCCACCACTGCGGCGCCGCACCTCGCCGGCGAAGTCCTCGATGTCGGCCACGGACGTGAAGTCGGGGAACCGGCTGGGAGACACGGCAGCCGTGCCCTCCGGCAAGCCCCGCACCTCGGCAATTCTCCCCACGACCTTCGATCCGGGCAGGTGTCCTCCGGTGCCGGTCTTGGCTCCCTGGCCGAACTTGAAGTGAAACGCCTGAACGCGGTCCAGGTGCTCGAACTCCCAGCCGAATCGGCCGGAGGCGAGCTCGTAGAGATAGCGGCTGTTCTCGGCCTGTTCCTCGGGAAGCATCCCGCCCTCCCCCGAACAGATGCCGGTACCCGCGAGTTGCGCACCACGCGAAAGTGCGATCTTCGCTTCCTCGGAGAGGGCGCCGAAGCTCATGTCCGAAACGAAGAGTGGGATCGAGAGTTGGAGTGGCTTGGCCGCACCGGGGCCGATCGTGACCTCGGTGGCGACCGGGTCGTCATCGAGCCCGGGGAACTTCCCCAACTGACCAGTGAGGAACTGGAGATCGTCCCAACTCGGCAAGTTGTTGCGGGACACACCCATCGCGGATACGGGGCCGTGCCGACCGGTGCGCGACAGTCCGTGCAGCGCCAGGTCGTGGATCTCTCCCACCACGTCCTCGTCGGGTCCGTTGTGAGGGTTCTCGTAGTGCCATTCGTACTCGGCGACGGCGTCGCGGCGCTGCGGGGAGACGTCCACCGGGGTTTCGGAGACATCGGTGGTGGGGCGCACTGTTGCCTGGTGCTTCACCTCCGACGCGCAGATCACAACTTCATCGCCCACGACCTCGGTCTCGTAACTGTGCAGGCGCTGGGAGGGGTCGTAGGCTGATATGCCCGAGCACACCCGGTAGTCCCAGCCGTGAAGGCTGCAGATCAGGTCGTCGCCCTCGACACGCCCATCCGCGAGCAGCGCGCCGCGGTGCACACAGCGGCCTGCGAGCACGGAGACGTCGTCGTCGGTGCGCACCACAACCAACTCCATGCCGTGTACCGACACACCATGGGGTTCGCGATCGTTCAACTCGGAGAAGGTGGCGACGACGATGGGTTCGATCACCCGCCGAACGCTACCGGCCTGCCCCGAGCAAAGTCCCGCACACTCGAAAAGCGAAGGGCCAGGTGGGTAGTCAGCCGCGGTCGTGGAGGTGTTCGGCGGTGGTGCCGCCGATTTCCATCGGGTCCATGCCGAGCTTGTGGTGGTCCCAGGACCGGATGCGTTCGACATCGACGCGAACCGCAATGCGGTTGTTGAGCATGAAATCCACGAGCGGTTTGACCTCTTCGGTGTAGGGGCCGTTGTAGCGCTCCCAGACACTCACGCCGACGTCCCAGAGCTTGTCGGGGTCCTCGACTATCTCCGCAGTGCCCTCGAGGGACACGCCACGCAGCGAGTCGTAGGTCTCACCGTCCTCGACCAGCACGGTGATGCGGGCGTCGCGACGCAGGTTCACAGCTTTTTGGGACTTGGCCTTGGTCTCGAACCAGATCTTGCCGTCGACCACGGCGAACCACATGGCCACCAGGTGCGGAGTGCCGTCCG
>JBPCTP010000568.1:0-3810 GCA_051011615.1 Microthrixaceae bacterium
GGATAGGGCCTGACCGCACACTGCACGCACGACCCATCCTCGTCGCTGCAGCCGAAAGCCCCAGCCGGGCAAGCGGAACTGGGCTGGGTGAGGACGGCCCGGATCCGCCATACTTGTGAGTCCCCCATATGGTGCCGTTCGGAAACCGGTGCCCGCAGATGGAGCGAATAATGAAGGCCGACATTCATCCCGACTACCGATACGTGGTGTTCCAGGACACTTCCTCGGGCGACAAGATCCTCACACGGTCAACCATCGAGACCGATGAGACGATCAAGTGGGAAGACGGCAATGAGTATCCACTTGCAAAGGTGGAGATCTCGGCGTTCACTCATCCGTTCTTCACCGGCCAGATGAAGATCGTCGACACCGCCGGTCGCGTCGAGCGCTTCGAGCGCCGCTACGGCACCCGCAAGAAGAAGGGTGCCAGGGGCGCCGGCAACGAAGATGCAGCCGACGGAGCGTCCGAGAAGGCCGACAGCTGAGTTCTGATCAGCGGGCCCGTCTGCTCGCTGCCAAGCTGTCATCTCTGGTCCGCGACCTGCGCGGATCCGACCTGCCGGCCGAGCAACTCGGTGCGGGTGTGTCCCTGGAATCCGAAGGGACCACCTTCGTGCTCCAGGAGGCAGGAACCCCCGCGGCATTGGGTGGCGCGGTTGCCCATGCCATTCGTCGCGCCGCCCGCAGTTCCACAGGTCCATCACTCGTGCTGTTCTGCGATTCCGAGGCGGGCTCCGCAGCACGAATGGCTCGCTGCTTCGAGATTCCCATCGAGGTGAGGCGGGTCGAGCAGTCGAGCTCCGTCGTGGCGGTGCCGGACCCACTCCCGGTGGTGCCGCCGGGGCCTGACGGCGTGGATGAGCTGTTGGCCGAACTGGCTGACAACGGCCTGGAAGTCGTACTCGAGGACGGTTCATACCGCGGCGAGTTGCTAGGCCTCGAAGTGGCGCGGATCGCGCTCTGGCCCACCGAGACCGGTGGAGACGGGCGCTACCACCTCGAAGCCGGCGTGGGCCGCTGCGACAGGGACGCAGCCGCCGCCATGCACGAGGGAGAGTCCCATTCCGAGGGCCTCGCCCGGGCACTGCGAATCGTTGCTGCCCGTCGGCACCCCGGTGCCGGCACGCATGCCCTCAGTCTGCTGGCGCGGGCCCGCTGGCTGCGGGCGGACGCAATGGCCGATCCGCGCAGTGTGGGGGCAGACACACTGGCGGCAGTGCAGACGACGTTTCCGCCCGACAGCGTTCGCGAGCAGTCGCCTGCCGCGGCTGTGGGAACCGCCGCAGACGGTTCCCCGATGGTCGTCGTGTTCGGATCCGGAGCGGGCCTGGACCTGATTCCCATCGCGGCGGACACCCGCGAACTCCAGGACCCCGAAGCGAGGCTGGTGGTCGCAGTGACCGAACGTGATCACATGGCGGTCGCCGATGAGCTGGCGGCACGGCTCACCAGACCGGCTGAGATCCTCGAAGTCACTTCAGGGTGGACGTGACATGACTGCGAACGGCGTGCGATGAGGGACCGGCTCGACCAATTGGCGAGCGAGTTTCGCAATTGTGAGGCGCAACTTGCGGATCCGGACGTGCAGGCAGACCGAGAGAGGTTCATCGCGGTCAACAAGCGGTACAGGGAGCTCGAACCCCTCGTGGCCGCCCGCGGGGAACTCGAAACGGTCGAGGGCGACATCGAGGCGGCGACCGAACTGATCGACGGCGCAGAGGGAGACGAGCGCAAGGCAATGAAGTCGGATCTCGATGCGGCCGTTCAGCGCCTTGCCGAACTGGAGGAGGAGCTGAAGGTTCTGTTGCTGCCGAAGGATCCCAACGACGACCGCAACGTGATCCTCGAGATCCGCGGCGCCGAAGGTGGCGAGGAAGCGAACCTGTGGGCGCGTGACCTGCTCGAGATGTACCAGTCCTACGGCCAACGGCAGGGATGGAGTACCGAATTGCTGTCCACCTCGCCGTCGGATCTCGGTGGGCTCACAGAGGCGACGCTGCGGGTGAGCGGCGACGACGTGTGGTCGCGACTCAAGTTCGAAGCGGGCCCCCACCGTGTGCAGCGCGTGCCGGTGACGGAGTCACAGGGCCGGGTCCACACCTCGTCCGCGACGGTGGCGGTACTACCCGAAGCCGACGAGGTGGACATCGACATCGACCCGAACGATCTGGACGTGGACGTGTTCCGTTCGTCGGGCCCTGGTGGCCAGTCGGTGAACACCACCGACTCCGCTGTGCGGATCACACATCGGCCGACGGGCCTCGTGGTCTCCATGCAGGACCAGAAGTCCCAGCTGCAGAACAAGGCCAAGGCCCTTGCAGTGCTGCGTTCCCGCCTCCTCCAGGCAGAGCAGGAGCGTGCGGCCACCGAGGCCGGAGAAGCCAAGCGTGCGCAGATCGGCGGTGGGGGTCGCGGTGAGAAGATCCGCACCTACAACTACAAGGACAATCGGGTCACCGACCACAGAATCGGGTTGACCACCCACAACCTCGATCGGGTGTTGGCCGGTGAGCTCGAAGATGTGAGCGATGCACTGGTGGCCGATGAACGGACCACCCTTCTCGCAGAGGGTGCCTGAGTGGAGCCCGGCACGGTCACCTGGCGCGAGCTGTTGGCCGAAGCCACTGACAGATTGCGTCGCCACGGAAGTGCAACAGATCCCAGGCGGATCGTGGAGGAGGCCTCCGGAGCCGAGGGCGCCGAGCTCGCTCTGGTGCTCGACGACGCCGTCACCGAAGGGGGTGTGGCCCGTTTCGATTCCATGGTCGCACGTAGGGCCGAGGGTGAACCGCTCCAGTACGTGCTCGGTCACTGGGGGTTCCGCGACCTGGACCTGATGGTGGACGAACGGGTGTTGATCCCCCGCCCGGAGACCGAGCAGGTGGTCGAGGTGGCTCTGCGCGAACTCGACCGCCTTGGTGGCCGCGAGCTGCCCACCAAGGTCGTGGACCTCGGGACCGGTAGCGGTGCGATCGCGTTGGCCATCGCTTCGGAACGTGTCCGCACCTCGGTCTGGGCGACCGACAAGTCTGCAGACGCAGTGGCGGTTGCCCGCGCCAATCTCGTGGGTCTCGGACGGCCGGCCGCCCGGGTCTCCATCTGTGAGGGCGACTGGTTCGAGGCGTTGCCCGTGGATCTGGCCGCAGAGGTGCACCTGATCGTCACCAATCCGCCATACGTCCCGGAGGCCGAGTCGTTGCCTGCGGAGGTGGTCGACTGGGAGCCGGCCGGGGCACTGCGATCGGGTGCCGATGGCCTGGACGACATCCGCCGGATCCTGTCCGAGGCTCCGCGCTGGTTGGAGCGCGAGGGGGCGGTCGTCTGCGAGTTGTCACCCGAACAGGCGGACGCGGCTGCAGCACTCGCCGTAGCCCGGTTCAACGAGGTCGAGGTGGCCCCCGATCTCGCGGGCCGGCCACGAGCCCTGGTCGCCAGGGGTCCGAGGCCCTGATCCAGACAGCGGAATCCGCGTCGCGGATCCAACTCGAGGATTCAGCGCGTGTGTTTCAGATCGGCTGGTCGGGACTGGTGATACCGAGCCCCGCACTCTCGGGCACGGCGGCGACTGCGTCCTCATGGCAGCTGAAGCCGTCGCCGTCGTCGGCATCGCTGCCAACCTCCGGGTACAGGCGCTCGAACTCGCCGTCGGAGTTGACCGTCACCAGCATCTGGCACACACCCGACGGCCCACCTTCGGGCCCGGGGTCAGTGGGAGCGTGCAGTCCGCCACCGGTCCAGTCGTCGATCGCATCTGCGGCCTTGAGCACGCACTCGCGGCTGAGCTCGCCGTCGTTGGACTCGGCGCAATCG